>JAOZJV010000164.1 GCA_029935695.1 Candidatus Krumholzibacteriia bacterium
ATTTCTTTCCCCTGCCAAAAGTGACTGGGCCAAGAGTGTGGAAGCCGCTGAAAACAGTGCCGGTGGCGAGCCCGGTGATGTGGAATTTATTGTGTGGGAACTGGTGCAGAACCGGTTCATCAGCAGCAGCAGTCAACTGGCGGAAGTGCTGCAAAAAGATGTGTGCCAGGATTTGAATTTGAACAACCGCGGAGTGCGCCAGGCCGGGTTCCGTGTTCTGGTGGGAGCGTACATGCCAGCGGTGCTGGTGGAGTTGGGCTTCCTGACGAATCCTGCTGAAGAAAAGCGTCTGGGCGACAGCTCCTATCAGCGGCGCATGGCCCGGGCTTTGGGCGACGCGGTGCTGGAGTACAGCCGCCAGATGGCCGCCACTGTTCCGGCCGACAGCACGAGCATCGATGAAGGCGAAAGCGAGGACGAGGATGAGTGAACAACACTCTCTCGGTGATCGCCGGCGTCCTTCCACCAGGCGTCCCCGAAAGAAGGGCGGCTTTCCCTGGAACCTTCTGGTGTGGGCGATCATTCTGGGCTTTGCCGGCCTGGGTGGAAAATTCTATCTGGCCAATTTTGCCGGTTCTGAAGATTCCCCTGAAACTGAGACTTTTGTGGTGGAAGAAACCAGCAGCGCCACCCTCATGGGCGACCGCTCGGTGGTCCTGGTTTATCCCGAATGGGACGCCTCGGGGTATGTCACAGAAGAGCGTTTGATTTCCAGCCGCGACCGGACCGGAGAAGATTTGTTGAATCTCATGCGCCAACTTTGCCAGGGACCGGAAATCAGTGGCTCGGTGAGCCCATTTCCCGAAGGCACCGTGGCCAATGCCGCCTTCTATAATTCCGAAGACAAATCGGTTGTGCTGGACTTCAGCCAGGAGCTGGTGACCGGCCATCCCGGCGGCAGCTCCGCCGAGGCCGCCACGTTGACCAGTATTCTGCGCACCGTGGCCCTGAATTTTCCCAATACCCGCAGCTGCATCATCCTGGTGGATGGCTCCCAGGTGGAAACCCTGGCCGGGAATTTGAACATGGAGCAGGCTTTTGATCCCCGAAGGTGGCTCTGATTTGGCAGCAGTTTCCAATGCATCTCCCATCGGTGTTTTTGATTCCGGCCTTGGCGGTCTGACGGTGCTGAGATCGCTTCACCGGCGTCTGCCCTGTGAAGACATCATTTATTTTGGCGATACGGCCCGGGTTCCCTACGGCACCAAGGGTGAGAACACCGTGCGCGCTTTTGCCCGCCAGGATGCGGGTTTGCTTGTGGATAAAGGTGTCAAAGTGGTGGTCGTCGCGTGCAACACTGCCAGTGCTTTTGCGTTGGAGTATTTGCGCTCGGCTTTGCCTGTGCCTGTGCTGGGGGTCATTGAACCCGGAGTGGCTGCGGCCCTGGAGGCAACCCGCGGGGGAGTGGTGGGTGTGATTGGCACCTCAGGTACGATTCGTTCTGGGCGGTATCAGGATGGGTTACGCGTCGGTGGTTTGAGCGACGATCAGATCATGGCCGTGGAGTGCCCTTTGTTTGTGCCTTTGGTCGAAGAAGACAAAATGGGACAGACCCTGATGCAACTTGCTGTGCAGGAGTATTTGCAGCCCCTGAGAGACACCGGGGTCGACACCCTGATTTTAGGGTGCACGCACTACCCTTTGTTGAAGGATGATATCGGTGCCTTTATGGGGCCGAACACTACGCTGGTTGATTCGGCCGATATGCTCGCCGAAGCCGCTGCGTTGTTGTTGAGTGAAGAGAAATTGTTGCGGGGGCAACCATCGGCCCGCCAAGGTGAACTGGAATTTTATCTCAGCGATCTGCCCTGGAAGTTTTCGCAAATTGGCGAACGTTTTCTGGGAAGGCCCATCGCTGATGCCACAATCGTCGGCCTCGATGAGATGGAGGCTGCCGGGATTAAACATAAGGGAGAAAACCCGTGATTGAACGCGCCGAAAACCGAGGGATGCAACAGCTGCGTCCCACCACTATTACCCGTGATTATCTGCCCCACGCCGAAGGCTCCTGCCTGGTGGTCATGGGCAACACCCACGTGATCTGCACTGCCAGTATTGCCAACGGCACACCACGCTGGTTAAAGGGCTCGGGCCAGGGCTGGGTCACCGCGGAATACGGCATGCTGCCACGCAGCACCGGCGACCGCATGCGCCGCGAAGCAGCCGGTAACGGCCAGAGCGGACGCACCATGGAAATTCAGCGTCTGATCGGCCGCAGCATGCGCGCCGTCACCGACATGTACGCCATCGGCGATCTTACTATTACTTTGGATTGCGATGTGATCAAGGCCGACGGCGGAACCCGTTGCGCCTCCATCAACGGAGCCGCCGTGGCGCTGTATGATGCCCTGAGCCGGTTGCGCCTGAAACGCCACCCCATGCGCACCATGGTCGGGGCCATCAGCCTCGGTGTGGTGCAGGGTGAAGTCTTGATGGACCTGGACTATCCCGAAGACAGCAACGCTGAAACGGATATGAACCTGGTCATGGCTGAAGGCGGCGGCCTCATTGAAATTCAGGGCACTGCCGAGCAGAAGCCTTTCACCCGGCAGGAGCTGGACCGGATGCTGGATCTGGGCACTGCGGCCATCGGCAAAATCAATGAACTTCAACGCCAGGTTCTGGGAGTATAAGTAAGATGAGTAATATTCGTCGCAAGGTGGTTCTGGCCAGTCGCAATGAAGACAAAGTACGGGAAATGCAGCAGCTCTTTGAGGGCCTGGATTTTGATGTGCTTTCGTCCGCCGATTTCCCCGGCTTGCCTGATGTGATTGAAGATGGGACCACCATCGAGGGCAATGCCCGCCGCAAAGCAATTATTACCGCGGCGTACACAGGCGAGATCTCTGTGGCGGATGATACTTCTCTTGAAGTACGCGAGTTGAACGGCTTCCCGGATATTTTCGCGGCGCGTTTTTCCGGAGCCGAAGCAACCTACGGAAGTAATGTTGATTTGCTGCTGGAGATGATGGCCGGCGTGCCGGCGGAACATCGTCAGGCGCGTTTTTCCACGGCTTGTGTCTGGATTGATCCACGTCCCGCGCAGTATGATTACGCGGTGGCTCGACCGGCTGTTGATCGCTGGTTGCGGAACCCCTGGGCGCGCAGTATTGGCGTGCGGGATTCGGACCGGGAATGGGATTATTGGAATGGTTTTGTTGATCGCCGGGCAGTGTGGAACGCGTACCGTCGGAATATGGAATTGGACTTGAACAGCTGGGGGCATGATCGGGCCCGGCTGGGTAATATTGCTGATGGTTTGTTCCTTGGTTGCGAGGACGCGTTGCGGGATGGGGAAGAGCTGGATACTCGCTTGGTTGAGGATGGGATTCGGTTGCCTGATAGTAAGATTTGGGCGGTGGAATCTCCCCGGGCAACCGGTGAGCCTTTGACTGTAGTGGCCCCAGGCGGGTTGCCTGCCGAGGCACCTGGGCGTGAGTTGAACGGGCCGTTTTGGTATGAGATTTCTTCGGTAGGGCGAGTGGTTGGGGATATTGCTGAGCAGGCTATTGGGTCTCGGGGGTTTGGGTATGATCCGGTGTTCAGGCCGGTGGGCGAGAAGCGGACTTTGGCGGAGATGCCTGCCGGGGAGAAGAACGCGATTAGCCACCGGGGCCGGGCTATGCGGCGGTTGATTGCGGGGGTTGGTGGGGTTTATTGATTTTTGGTTTGGGTGATGGCTTTCCCGCCGGCGGGAATTGCTTGCCGGCGAGCAAAAAATCCATTCTCTGTAAAGTTGTAAAAAAACTACAGCCAAAAACGAGGGTGCCAGTCTAAAACCAGCACCCTCAACCCAATCTAAAACGATTCCAACAAAGCCCGATATTCCGCAGTTTTGACCTTCAACTCTTCTTCAGTAATGGCGCGCATATAAGGATCATCTTCTGCCATCACCGCGCAGACAGCAAAAACTGGATTCCACTTCATGCTGCAATACATAGCTGAGAGGCGGAAGGGGATCATGATATCCTCGAAGTCTGCTTTGAAGGGACCTTCCTTGGTATAACCTTCTTCAGGTCCACCCACAGTCAGGACGGTTTGCCAGGTTTTGCCGGCGAGTTTGTCGCCCTTGCCGGGTGGGAAGGCGAAACCCTTTTCGAGGACCGTGTCCATCCACTGTTTCAGCAAAGCCGGGCCGCTAAGCCAATACAGGGGATGCTGAAAGATGATCACGTCATGAGCGGTGAGGATGCTTTGCTCACTGGCGGCGTTGATCTGGAAGTCGGGGTATTCCTGGTACATATCCCGGATGGTGACATTGGGCAAATTTTCGGCCGCTTCGATCAGGGCCTTGTTGCCCCGGGATTGTTCCATATTGGGATGAAAGAGGTTGATAAGGATTTTCTTGTCTGACATGTGTCGCTCCTTTTAACGTTTCTCAACGCGGTAATGTAAAGTTTTGAAAGTCAACTTTCCAAAGTTTTGGCTGCCTGGTCCAGTCGGATGGCCAGGTCGTCTCCCACATCTTTGCCCATGGCGTCGCTGTACCGTTTGTACAGGTTGGCCCACACCTGTCCTATGGTCTTTTCCAGGTCGGCTCCCTTGGCGGTGGCCGTGACGCAGACCAGTTTTCCTTCGGATTTTCTTTCGACCAGCCCTTTTCTGACAAAGGTGTCGATGAATCGGGTGATGGTGGAGGGGGCCAGCTGCATGCCGATGGCCAGTTGTTTCTGGGTGATGCCGGGCTTGTCGATGATCAGCATCAGCAGATAGGTTTGCGATGGCGCCAAACCCGTGGGTGCGAACTCTTCTTCGGCCAGGCGGTTGATCGAACGAGCGAATGCCTGAGATGTGAAGTAGAGGCAATAGTGCATGCCTGTGCAAGTGTCGCCCATGTGCTCATCCTTTCTTGTTTGCACATACAACTAACAGCAAAGGGTGGAACTGTCAAGGGTGTGACAAGCCAAAGATGCATTATTTTTGATTTAGCCAACCTACTTTGACAGTCGGGTTTGACAGATGGAGGTTCAGAGATGATCATTGTGCCCGGTCAAGACTCCTGAAAGTGTTCGACTGCGGCGATGTTTGGTGTTTAATTGATTCCAAAGTGACGCCGCTGGCCTGAGGGCCAGGATGGTTCAGGATTTGCATATCGGTCGGGGCGTGGCGCAGTCCGGCAGCGCACCTGCTTTGGGAGCAGGGTGTCGGAGGTTCGAATCCTCTCGCCCCGACCAGTTTTCGCAAATAGTGGATGCCTGATGACTTGACAGAAGTCGGCTCGTTGTCCATTATTCGCGTCCGCCCGCAGGGTGAACCCTCTGGTAATTCCGGAGTGTCCGGCGTGATGCGGGTCCCGATTCTCAATCGGTGCGCCCGTAGCTCAGTTGGATAGAGCAGCGGACTTCTAATCCGCAGGCCGCAGGTTCGAATCCTGCCGGGCGCGCCAAAACGCAATATTATGGTGGTGGCTGTAGCTCAGTCGGCAGAGCCCCTGGTTGTGGTCCAGGTGGTCGTGGGTTCGAATCCCATCAGCCACCCCATTTTTTTGTCCGCTTTCAAGCTGATACCTGCTACTTTATTCCTCCCGCCGCACAGCCGGCTTGAAACACCAATTAGTTGATGGGCAATTTTGTGCCCAAAAATAAGGAGATCAGCATGGCTGGCGTCAACAAGGTGATCATCATTGGCAACCTGGGTCGCGACCCGGAAATCAAGTACACCCAGAACAACGTGCCCGTGGCCAACTTCAGCGTGGCCACCAGCGAAAGCTGGAAAGACAAAACCAGCGGCGAGTGGCAGGAAAAGACCGAATGGCATCGCGTCACTGCCTGGCGTCATCTGGCCGAACGCGCCGAGAAATACCTGCGCAAGGGCAAACAGGTTTATGTGGAAGGCAGGCTCGAGACCCGCAAGTGGCAGGGTCAGGACGGGCAGGACCGGTACACCACGGAGATCATAGCCGTGCAGTTGCAGATGCTGGGCCGTAAGGATGAAGACGGTCAGTATGGTGGCGGTGGCGGCGGTGGTGGCGGCGGTGGCGGCGGCATTGGCAACCCCTCAGGCGGCGGTGGCGGAGAGTTCAATCCTCCGGCCATGGGCGGCGGTGGCGGCGGCACAGCGGCTTCTGAGGATGATGATTTGCCGTTCTAGGGATTGCCTGGAAAATGATTGTTATTGGGGCCTCATCCTTTTTGGGTGGGGTCCTTTGTTTTTAAGACTGGTTGACCAGGCGGGTCCCTGCGGCCAAACTGTACTCTATGAAATTTTCCATGCACATGGCTGGTGGTCGTTGGGCTTTCAGCGGCCTTGGGTCGTTGGTCGTCATTGTTTTGATTTTTCTGCTGCCCAATCTTCTGGCGGCTCCTCTTGATGAGGAGCGAGCTGAAAAAGAGCTGCGGTCTTACTTGCTCAGGCAGCTTACCCAAAACCAACTCATGCAAATGAAGGCTTCGAATTTGACTGCCCCTGACATGGCCATGGCGACCCAGTGGGCCGATGACCGAAGAGCGCATGATGGTTTGTTGGTTGAGTCTTTGAAGGTGCGGACTTCTCTTCTGACGCCGCCCTTTGTTTCATCAAGGGTTTATTTGGTGAAGGCTGATTTGCTGTTTCCCGATCAGGAGCCTGAGACACGGGTTTGGGCCATGAGTGTGGAAAGCAGATTGAGCGATTTTTTCTGGGTGGCCGAAAGACCCGGGTGGCTTTGGCTGATGGCCCGCTAGACAGTTTTAAGCTCTCACATCACACCATCGGTAGAGGACGCAGTCGTCGCATTTGGGTGCGCGGGACCGGCAGGTTTTGCGGCCGTGGTCGATGAGCAAATGGCCGAAGTCTGGAGACTCGCTGAGGGGCACGCACTCGAGCAATTGTTTTTCGACTTTGACTGGATTGTCCTGATCGGTGAGGCCCAGCTTGCGGGTGATGCGGCCGACATGGGTGTCGACAACCATGCCTTCAGGAGTATTCCAGATTTCACCGAGGACGACGTTGGCGGTTTTGCGGCCGACACCGGGGACCTTGATGAGTTCCTTCATGGTGTTGGGAACCTGGCCGTCATGTTCGGCGAGGATTTTGATGGCGGCGCCCTGGAGAGATTTGGATTTGTTGCGGTAGAAACCAGTGCTGTGGATGGCTTCTTCGATCTCTTCGATGGGGGCATCGGCGAAGTGCTCAGGAGTGGGGAATTGCTTGAAGAGGGCGGGGGTGACTTTGTTGACCCGGGCGTCTGTGCATTGGGCGGACAGGACGGTGGCGACCAGGAGTTGCCAGGCGTCTTTGTGGATAAGGGAGCACTCGGTGTCAGGAAATTCTTCCCGCAGTGTGGAGATGATGAGTTTGAATTTTTTGCGGCGGGTGGGGATGGTTTTCAGGGGTTTGGGGGAAGGCATTATTTGGGGGTCCTTTTTGGCGGTTGGCTTGACTTTGAGTGGGGGTGGTGCTAGTTTTCGGCTCCCGCTGAGGAGGGTACGCTGAGTTGTGCCTTTAAGGTAGGATTAAAATTTATGGTGCGCCACTAGCTCAATTGGCAGAGCAACTGACTCTTAATCAGTAGGTTCG
>JAOZJV010000717.1 GCA_029935695.1 Candidatus Krumholzibacteriia bacterium
GAGCATGGTTAATTTCGCCGAGTCATGCTCCACCGGCACATCCTGATTGAACAATGCCCAGCCTGCCACTGCTGAAATTACTGCCAGGGCAACCAGGGCCAGAAACATGCTTCGACTGCGCTGAAATCGCTTGCGAATAAGGTAAAAAGCGGTGGTCGGGCGCGCCACGATGGGCTTGCCATCCAGAAAGCGGCGGATGTCGGCACCCAGATCGCCGGCTCTTTCGTAACGGCGTTGGGGTTCCTTGGCCAGAGCTTTGGCGGTGATGATTTCCAGATCGCCCCTGAGAGTATCATCCAAAGTGCCCAGGCTGGGTGGCTCCTGTTCCACAATCTTTTTCAGGGCCTGGGAGATGGGCATTTTATCCACTTCCAGGGGCAGCTTTCCTGAAAGCAGTTCAAAAAGGATGACTCCGAGCTGGTAAACATCAGCCCGCGGATCCAGGTCCTGTGTTTCTCCGTTAGCCTGTTCGGGACTCATGTAAGCCAGAGTTCCCAGCAGCTGACCGGGAAGGGTGTAGACCGAGGTATCAGGAGTTATTTCCTGGGACAGACGGGCGACTCCGAAATCAAGAATTTTGACCTGGTGATCACCGTCTCCCTTATCCAGCACCAGAATGTTGGCCGGTTTTAAATCCCGGTGCAGCACTCCCTGCTCATTGGCGTAGTGCACCGCGTCGCAGACCTGGATGACCAGGTTCAGTCTTTCCCGCGGTGATAAGTCGTGATGGCGCACAAAATCCGTGAGGGGCAGACCAGGCACATACTCCATGGCAAAGAATGATTGGCCACCATCGGTGGTGCCGGCATCAAATATCTGGGCAATGCCTGAATGGTTCAAGCGGCCCAGAATTTCAATTTCCAGTTTGAATCGATGGGCCAGCGAAGGGGTCGATAAATCCGAGCGCAGGATCTTCAAGGCCACTTGGCGCTGGGGTTCAAGCTGGTTGGCCAGAAAAACCTGGCCCATGCCACCCTGGCCAATTCGCCGCACCAGTTGGTAACGATCCACCAGGATATCTTCCACCGAAGGGGCCGTAAAAAGACGGTCTGAGTTTTCAGGAGGTTTGAGGAATTGATCCATGCCCTGGGAATCTCGCGACAGCAGCCGGGAAACCAGGGCCAGAAGTTCGGCATCTCCGGCACATTCCTTTTCCAGGAAAGCAGCTCTTTGCTGGGGAGGCAAATTCGATGCTTCATTGAAGATGGCTTCAGCCCGGGCCAGGAATTCCGAGTTCATGGATGGACCACTTCATCAGAGGAATCAGGAGACAGATAGTCGAACAGGAAGACCCGGGAAAATTTCCAATCCAGGGCCACGGTGGATTCGGAAACACCGAGGGCGGCCGCGGTCTCGGCAACGGACAGGCCAGTCAGGTAGCGCAGCAAAACCACATCCACTTTGCGCTCATCCAGAACCGCTAATGCATCAAGGGCTTCGTCCAGGGCCAGGAAGTCCACATCACCCTGACTCAAGTTGATGGAATCGATCTCAATTTGAATCCGCCGGTAATCACCACCGTGTTTTTTGGAATTTTTCTTCCGTGCCTGATCAACCAGGATTTGACGCATAGCCCTGGCGGCGGCCCCAAAAAAATGGCCGCGGTGATTCCAGCCGGGATCATCCTGGGGAACCAGCCGCAAATAAGCTTCGTGCACCAGAGCAGTGGCTTGGAGAGTGTGTCCGGCCGGCTGGTTGGACATGAGAGCTCGCGCTAACCGGCGCAACTCGTCATAGAGCACCGGCAGGAGCTGGGTGGCTGCTTCGGGACCTTCTGCAGAGATTTTACGCAAAGCCAGGGTCACCGGGTGTGTTGTGGGTTCCCTCAATTTCATCCCCCAAAAAACACAGGTATTGAAGGCCAGGTCAGCCTTAGCAAATACAGGATGATTATGCCTGAAATGGGTGGGGTTTGCAACTGCTGGGCTCCCGCATCAAAATTCCCTGATTTGTTGCCTGGCCCCAACTGTAAATTGCCAGTGGAGATTTCACCATTGAATTCGAGCCATGTGCATGGATTCGGGCGTGGCAAGCTGAACAGCACACCCGAAGGTTGGATAATTCGTTGCTGCCACCTTTGGAACGCGGAACGA
>JAOZJV010000718.1 GCA_029935695.1 Candidatus Krumholzibacteriia bacterium
AGAAAGCTACGCCGCCATCCTGCGCGGCATGGAATGGATCGGCATGGACTGGGATGAGGGTCCTCACAAGGGCGGCGACTTCGGTCCCTACCTTCAGAGCGAGCGCCTGGACATCTACCGGAAGCACCTCGAAACTCTGGCCGAAGGTGGGCATGCCTACAAGTGCTTCTGCACCGCAGATGATCTGGAGGCCCGGGAAGAGGAAATCACTGAGGAAGGTGGCCAGTGGGAAGGCTATGATGGCTTCTGCCGGCACCTGGATGATGATGAAATTGCTGCCAAGGAAGCCGAGGGTCTACCTTTCGCCTGGCGTCTGCGCACTCCCGAAGAGGGCAGTACGTTCTGGTACGATATCGTGCTGGATAAATTGGAATTCCAAAACGAGCTGCTGGTGGACCGGGTCATCTTCAAGGCCGATGGTTTCCCCACTTACCAGTTCGCCGTGGTTGTGGATGATCACGACATGGGCATCAGCCACGTTCTGCGCGGCGATGATCACGTGAGCAACACACCGTTCCAGCTGTTGATTTATGCGGCCATGGGCTGGAAGCCCCCCAAGTTTGGTCACATGCCCATGATTCTGGGTCCGAACAAAAAGCGTTTGAGCAAACGTCACGGCGCCACCAACATCGGAGATTTCCAGAACCAGGGTGTCCTGCCCGCGGCCATGACCAACTACCTGGCTTTGCTGGGCTGGTCTCCTGGTGGCAATGCCGACGAAGTGATGACCCGCGAAGCCATCATCAAAAAGTTCAGCCTGAAAAAAGTGAACAGCAGCCCGGCGGCTTTCGACTATGATAAGCTGGCGCATATCAACAGTGAGCACATCAAACGCCTGTCGGCCGATGATCGGTTGGATCTGGCCAAGCCCATTGTCGCCAAGGGTGGCTGGTCGATGGACAGCGATTGGCTGATCAACGGCGTGGAAGATGATGAAGGTTATCTGGTGCGCATTCTCGGAACTTTGGGCAATCGGTTCAGTAATCTGGTAACATTGGCCGAACAGATCGGCTTCTTCTTCACCGAAGAACACTTCGTGGATCAGGAAGCATGGAACGAGCATGTGGCACCGGAGTCGGCCCGCGCCATTTTGGTGGCCCTTTCCAGCGCCATCGAAAAGACTTTGGACATGGATGTTGCTCAACCAGCATCAGCTTTCGAAGAAGTGGTGCGCGCCACTGCTGAAGAAATGGGCGTGAAGGCCGGCGAGTTGATTCACCCGTCACGGGTGGCGCTCACGGGCCAGACCCGCAGTGCTGGTATCTTCGAAGTGATGGAACTGGTTGGTGCAAGGCGTGTGGTTGCCAGAATGAAGAACGCAGCCAACAGCTAGTGTTCTGTCGATCCCGGAAAATTGGATTGGCAAGTTCACAAGCGGCCGAATGCAAGGCGCGTGAGAGCAGGACTAGCGGTAGCTAATTCAAGCGAATGCAACGCTGCAGTTGGTCGCTTGTGGGCTTGCCAATTCGATTTTCTGGGATTGATAGAGCACTGGGGGGACATCGCGAAAACGCTGCTGAGCATTATTGGACGTTATGTCCTGGTTTGGGTGGTGGCTGTGCTGGCGTTGCTGCTGGCCACCTCTCTGCTGCCTGGTTTTCGCCTCGATACATCGCATCCTCATTGGTGGGTGGCCGTGCTACGGCTGCCCCTTATTTTTGCCCTGGCCCTGATCATCCTGCGCCCGCTTCTGGTTTTTCTCACCCTGCCGTTGAACAGTTTGACACTCGGTTTTCCCAGTCTGCTTTTTAATGGTTTGATTCTCTACCTGGCAGCTCACACCGAGCAGGCATTTGTCATCACCAACTACGGCGAAGCTTTGTTGGGAACTTTGGTGATGACGGGAGTTTCCGCCAGCATCACTGGTTGGTTGGGGTTGGATGAAGCCTACCCGTTCTATCAATCGGTGATCTTCCGGTTGGGACGACGGTTTGGTCCCCGCTCTGCCCGCAAGCCTTTGCGCGGGTTGCTCATTCTGCAGATCGATGGTTTGTCTTACTCCAGCTTGCGCAAGGTGCTGGTCCGTGGCCGCATGCCTACCATTTCGTCCATGCTGGCCAGGGGCAGTCACCAGCTGCACCGTTGGCATTG
>JAOZJV010000165.1 GCA_029935695.1 Candidatus Krumholzibacteriia bacterium
CCACCAACTATGATAGTTGGTGGATGGACGATCGCTGGCATCGAAACCATCAAAATCATCCTGTTTGAAGGCCCAGGTCAGTTCCCGGGCGCGGTCGGCCCGGAAATTCCAGAAGAAGATGCTGTCGCCTTCACCGATGGTGGCGGTGGGGCTGCCATCGGTGTTGGTGATGATGGTGGGTTCCACAAATTCATCGGTGATGTCGTTCTCGTAAGAAGCGGCAATGGCTTCCACCGGGTCGGTGTTTTTGACGTCGCTGACGCCGGAGACCAGCATATCCCAGGCTCGTTTCACCCGATCCCAGCGCTTGTCCCGGTCCATGGCCCAGTAACGCCCGCAAACGGTGGCAATTTTTCCGGCACCAATTTCATCAATTTTTTGCTGCAGGTCGGCCACATAACCCTTCCCGCTGCGTGGGTCGGTGTCGCGTCCATCGAGGAAAGCGTGGATGTAGATTTCTTTTAAACCGGCATGGTGGGCCTCTTTGATAATACCGTAAAGATGATTGGTGTGGCTGTGCACACCTCCTGGTGAAACCAGACCCAACAGGTGCAGGCGCCCGCTGCCGGCTTTGGCTTTTTGGATGAAGTTGGTCCAGGGGCTGCGGGTGGCAAATTCGCCATCTTCAAGACTGCGGCCAATACGCACCAGTTCCTGGTTGATGATCCGGCCAGCGCCAATGGTCAGATGTCCCACTTCGCTGTTGCCCATCTGTCCTTCGGGCAGTCCCACCTGCAGGCCGCTGGCATTCAGGGTGGTGAAGGGGAACCGTTCGAACAACCCGTTATAGAAGGAAGGCTGGGCGGCAGTGATGGCGTTGCCGTATTCGCTGCCGGCTCCTGTGCGGTAACCCACACCATCGAGAATGCAGAGCACAACTTTGGGGGTAGGGGCGGTCATGGAAGCTCCTTGCAATCATTGAGTTGGTTTTCAGAAAAAGCCCAGAGCTCTGCTTCGCCCAGGGCCATGATGACGATTCCGGACAAACAATAAACGTCGGCGGCAGGTTTGTCGCCATGGTCTTTGATCTGCCGGGTGTAAAAAACCGACCCTGCCTGCAGAACCGAGCGGGTGATTTCGCGACCATCTTCGAGAAACTGGCTGATGCGCACCTTACCCTTGCGAATAATGTAGTGCCGCGGGACCAAAGGGTGCAGCAGTTGATCTGAAGCCAAAACCACCAATTCACGGCGTCTTTCCAGCTCTTCAACCTTGCTGGCATTATCCACAAAGAAATGGCTATGCCGCCCGAAATGCAGGAAGGCGTCACTTTTCATCCTTCACGCTCCTTCAAATAATCCATCACCCGGCTGCCGGGCAGCGAGCGGGTGCTTGGACCCATGCGGATGAAAAAATCTTCCGCCTCACCAATCTTCAGATACACAGGTTCGGGGCAGCGGTCGCAGGCCACCAGGAAAACCTGTTGATCGCCCTGAGTGCGAATTTCAGCTTTGATGTAGGAGGCGAACTCCAGACCGATGTGCTGCTTGATCAGGTTGTCGAAGTGCAGCAGGAGCTTATCCTCATTCTGGAATTTGTCATTTTCGAGACCCAGAATTTCTCCATCATCGGCCACGCCGATCAGCAGGAAACCACCGTCTGTGTTGAGATATGCCACCACCGATTTCAGCCAGGCTTTTTCAATTTCCTTGCCGGGTTTATCAGCGTGCAGGTTCCAGCGCATGGTGCTTTTGAACTCCACCTGATCAGATTCACCTTGCTGGATGAGGACCGCAAGATCGTCTTCGGTCCTGGGCCGCCGCAGGCGTCGCCGGGAGAATCTGCGCCATTTGCGAGAGTAGTCGAAAGCCTGCACCACCACCGCCAGCATGGCCAAACCCAGCACAGCAGCAAAAATCCAGGTCACCCAGCCAGTCACCGTTTTCAGTCTGTGTCCCAAATCTGACGCAGGGGCAATCAAGCCCAGTTCACCGGGATCGGTGCCGTCGATGGCCGGAAAGAAGGAACACCACCAGGTTTCCCCGTTGCGACGGAATTGAAAGGGTTTTTCATAGAGGCGGCCCTTTTCACCCCAGGCCATGAGGGCCCGGCCAATGATCTGGTGTTCAGGCAAGCTGGAAATGAGCAATTCTTCACTGCTGTTGATGTTCATGCGGTTGTCGTATTTGGGTGTCAGCCAAGCCACGTTGCCATCTTCATAGCGGCGGATGAGGATGCCGTTTTCGGTGATGGGAGAATCGGCCGTGAATTGGTCGAGGTCGTTCTCGAGCATGCCCAGGCCCATGACCAGGCTGTCTCCGGGAGCCCCGGCAATCAGGCCGGCTTCTCCCAGCCCAGGCAGAAACACATACCCGGACCAGTGCACAGGTTTAATGACTTCTTCTTCCACACTGTGCAGATACCAGGTTTGCCGGCGGCACTCAGAATTATTGTCGTCCAGCATCATGGACTGCCAACTGTCGGCGGTGCGCACCAGACAAAACGCCGGACCACTGGCTGGAACCAGATAAACCGACGCAACCTGGGGCGTTGAATCCACCAGAGGGATAATGAGGTTTTCCAGACTGGCCGGGTCCTCCAAATCCAGCATTCCCGATTTTTCCCATTGGTGCAAAGTATGCAGGTAGTTGGGAAAGGGAGTCAGGTACATGCGGAACTGGCTGCGGGTGGCATTCAGTTTCTGTTGCAGGATGCTGGTGTAGACCGATTGCTGAACCCGGAATTCCCTGATGGTGATCCAGCTGACGGCGGCAATGCCGGTCAGCACCAGAAACACCACCGTGATGTTGAGGGTGTTTTTCAGGTGACGGCCCTGTTTGTGGCTGTTCAAAAGAGAGTGCTCCGGTGGAAAATGTTATCAGATGATTGAACCCGTGACACACTAACGAATCAGGCAGGTTCTGGCGATGGAAAAATCAGGACTGGGTATCCAGAAAACTCTGAATTTCCTGACGGAATCGTTTCAGGGTGAATGGTTTTTGAATGAATCCGCACCCTTTCCTGGTGCCAAATTGAAAGGCAAATTCTTCTTTGCTGTAACCGCTGGCCATGAGCACCGGAACCCTGGGATTGATTTCGCGGATGCGGGTGAACGCTTCTTCGCCGCTGAGCAGGGGCATGGTCAAATCCAGAACAATAAAACTGATGGCGTCGGCGTTGGTTTTGTAGACTTCAACAGCCTGGAGGCCATCTTCGGCTTCCAGCACTTCAAAGCCCATTTTCTTCAACATGCGTCCCGCTACGGTGCGCACGGATTCTTCATCGTCAACCATCAGAACCAGGCCTTTGCCCTGCCAGCTTGTTGTGGATGAAGATTGGTCTTCCTGTGAAGCCGGCTCAAGAGCTGATGATTCCACCAGAGGAAAAAGAACATCAAACGTGGTTCCAACCCCTCGGCTGCTTTCAACGATGAGGGCGCCTTTGTGGCCCCGGATGATGCCCAGTACGGCCGAAAGCCCCAGCCCACGGCCCGTGAATTTTGTAGTGAAAAATGGGTCAAAGAGTTTGTCCAAAGTCTCGGGGTTCATGCCTTCCCCGTCATCTGAGACTTTCAGACAGGCAAATCTTCCTGGTTTTGGAGGGTCTGCCAAACGGCTTTTCTGCAGGAAGCTTGCGTCGCAATCCCTGATTTCGGTGACGATGGTCACGGTGCCCATGGCGTCGCCGATGGCTTCGGCGGCGTTGGTGATGAGGTTCATCACCACTTGTTGGAGTTGGGCGACATCCGCTTCGATGACGGGACCGGGAGAAGCCAGCTCCTGACGGAAGTTCACTTTCTTGGGGATGATGGATTTGAGCAGGTGGGTCATTTCCATGGTCAGTTCAGTCAGGTCAATGGTCTTGATTTCAAACTGGCCCTTGCCGGAATAGGCCAGCATCTGTTGGCACAAATTGGCAGCCCGGCGGCTGGTGGCATGAATTTCATGGATGAAGGGCCTGACCGGAGCAGTGGGCGATAAATCACTCAAAGCCAGGTCGGCGTTGCCCAGAATAGCCATCAAAAGGTTGTTGAAATCATGGGCAATGCCACCGGCCAGAATGCCCATACTTTCCAGTTTTTGGCCATGCTGGATTTGTCGTTCAATTTCCAGATTGTTTTTCTCAGCTTTTTTACGCTCGGAAATATCCATCATGGCCAGGTAGGTTTTGGACCAGTCATCGTGATCCCCACCAAGGACCAGGCGCAGGAAAACATGGACCTTCTGACCATCAATGGTATGCACCAAAGCATCAGATTCAAAGGTTTGCTGGCCCGCAGCAAGAGCAATCATTTCTTCCTGGAACACAGCAAAGGATTCTTCGGTGAAGGTTTCGGTCAGGGAATTTTTCAAATCATTTTTATTGGCAGCCCGGTGCAGGCGGACCGCTTCCAGGTTGACGTCTACAACCTTGATCAGTTGGTAAAGATGAGAGAGTTCTTCCGGGTGTTCCTGAAAATAGAGGGGAAAGTTGGTGGTTCCGAGCTGACGCAATTCTTCAAAACGGGCCTTGATGAGGGAAAAATCTTCCAACCACAAACCGATGGGGGCGTTTTCAAACAGGGAACGCAACTGTTGTTCACTTTGGTGCAACTCGGCGGTGCGCTGATTGATGGTGCGGCGCATTTGCATATTCCAAAAGGCCACGATGAAGGCCAGCAGAATGGCCAGAGTCAAACCCGTCAACAGCGGTTTGATCCAGACACTGTCTTCGGGCAGGTTGGGATCATAAATAAAACCGTCCAGGGAATAGCCGGGTTCGATGATACCCAATTGCACTTGCAGGTCTGCCATACGCTCCCAACGACCAGGGTTGGTGTGGCCAGGCTGGATAAATTTAGGTTGCAAAAGGGGTTCCATATGACGGGCTTCAAATTCCAGGTGCTGGCGGTTCAATCCCCGCTGGGCCACGCCGGGCAGTTTTAAGATATAATCAATCATCTCATCCGGATGTTCCATGGCATATTGCCAGCCTTGAAAACTGGCTTGCCGCATGGCGCGAACCTGGTTCGGATGTTTGCTAATCTGATCTTCGGTGGTAAACAGGCAGTCTCCGTAAAAATCGATGCCATAGTTGATGGGCTGCAGGGTTGCGGGCTGCTCACCCCGCATACTGATCTGGTTGGGCTGGTCCGTGATGTAACTGAATTCGGCGTCCACTTTTCCATGCATCAGATTGTCGAGATTCCAGTCGTGAGGCACGATGTTCACCTGGGACAAAGGAACACCTTCATGCAACAGCATCGCCTGGAGTTGGGCTAATCCCATGCCGGATTCCACCGCCACTGTTTTACCCACAAGATCACCCGGGGCACGAATTCCCGTACTCTTGAGGCTGATCACTCCATAGGCCGAGTGCTGAAAAACTGTTCCCAGGATAACCACAGGTGAGCCTTCGAGGCGATGGTTCAGCAGATTGGGTCCCCACACTCCGTATTGAGCCTGCCCGGAGAGAACCGCATCGAGAGGAGTGTCTCCTATGGATGATTCCTTGATGGTGACATTCAGGTTTGCGGCCTTGTAATACCCTTGGGTTTGAGCAGCGTAAAATCCGGCAAATTGGAAGGCGTGTTTCCACTTCAGGTGCAGGATAATTTCGTCGGGGGAATCAGCAGAATCTGGTTGGGCATTTGAAGGACCCGCAGACAAGGGAAATAAGAGGAAAAAGAGGGAGGTCCAGAGGATTATTTTCCTGTTGTTGGTCATTTTCAAGCCTTGCTGGATGTTGACTCTGCCACTTTTCGCAACGCTTCCCGGAAGCGGGCCAAAGTGTATGGTTTTTGAATGAAACCGGCAGAACCGGCCAGCAATTTGTCGGCACTGTAACCACTGGAAAGAAGCACCGGAATTGCGGGCTTGAGTTCCCTGATGCGCAGCAGGGCTTCTCTTCCGCCCAGTCGGGGCATGGTCAGATCCAGAACCACCATGTTGATGATGTCTGTGTTGTCACTGAAGATCTCCACTGCCTCCATGCCGTCCTGGGCCAGCATGACTTCAAAGCCCATTTTTTTCAACATTCGAGAAGCCACCCGGCGCACATCAGGCTCGTCATCGGCAAGCAAAACAAGCCCTTTGGGTTTCCAGGTGGTATCAATGTGGGGCTTGGTTTGAGGGACTGGGGTATTGCCGTTTGGGGATCCTGCTTCGGGGAACAGAATGGAGAGAGAGGACCCTTTTTGTGATTCCGTATCCACCAGGATGGTTCCGTTGTGGCCTTTGGCAATGCCGAGCACAACCGAGAGTCCCATTCCCCGGCCTGCAAATTTTGTCGTGAAGAAAGGATCGAAAAGTCTGGCCATGGTGTCTTTTTCCATGCCCTGACCAGAGTCTGTAACTTTCAGAAAGGCATACTGTCCCTCGGGGGCGGTACTTTGGTGGGCGTTTTTTCCCAACATCTCGGCCGTGAAAGTTTGGACACCGGTGGTGATGGTGATGCTGCCTTCTGTTTCATTGAGGGCTTCGGTGGCGTTGGTGACCAGATTCAACAATACTTGTTGGATGCGAGTGAAATCAGCATCAATGAAAATGGTCTGGGCAGAGAGATCAAGCTTCAGGGTCACGTTCACCGGAACGATGGATTCCAGTAAGGGCGCCAACCCGTTGGTCAAATGGTTAAGTTCAATAACCTGAAGATCGAAGTCTCCCTGACCGGAGTAGATCAACATTTGCTGACAGAGGTCGGCAGCCCGCAAAGCAACGGCATGAATTTCACTGACAGATGTGCGAGCTGGAGAATTGGGCGGCAATTCACCGAGAGCAAGGTCGGCGTTGCCCAGAATAGCCATCAGCAGGTTGTTGAAATCGTGGGCGACACCCCCGGCAAGCAAACCAAGGCTGTCCTGATTTTGTTTAATCTCTGTCTTTGGAATCATGGGCGATCTCCTCGTTATTTCCCCCTACGAGAGTCCCAGTTGTAGATACATTCTAGGGCAGATCATGAATTGTTGCAACGTGTTTGGTGATTGATCCCCAAAAAAGGCAGGACCATGACGGCCCTGCCTTTTAGGATAAAAACCCAGTGAATCTCAGGGAGCGGAAACTTCCTTTTCCTGCAGGCTGCGCGGTTCGGCATTCAGGCAATACCGGTCCAGCCAGGTGGATGTTTCCCATAACAGATGCATGATCGATTCTCTGGCCCGGTAGCTGTGGCTTTCGTGGGGCAGCATCACCAGACGAGCCGTTGCTCCAAGACCCTTGAGGGCGCCGTACAGTCGCTCGCTCTGCATGGGGTAGGTGCCCGAGTTATTATCTGCATCCCCATGAACGATGAGGATCGGTTCGTTGATTTTGTCCGCATGCATGAACGGTGACATGGCAAAATAGATTTTTGGCGCTTCCCATACGGTGCGCTCTTCGGACTGGAATCCGAATGGAGTCAGGGTGCGGTTGTAGGCGCCGCTGCGGGGCAGGCCCAGGCGGAACAAATCGCTGTGAGCCAGCAGATTTGCCGCCATGAAGGCACCGTAACTGTGCCCGCCGATGGCCATGCGCTCTCGGTCGCCAACACCACGATCGACCACCGCGA
>JAOZJV010000719.1:0-1267 GCA_029935695.1 Candidatus Krumholzibacteriia bacterium
CGGATTTGTTTTGGCGAGGAAAATCTTTATCTTTCAGGCAGGCGAATTGTTTTTCTCACCTTTATCCCTTAAGGCTCTATTTGCATGCCTAGCTGGTTCTGGAACCGAAAGCCGAAAGAAGAAACACAGGAAATTTTTGCTGATGAGGCAGTTTTTTCTGGGGCTTCGGATCTGGATATTGAAAAAAAATGGCTGCAGCTGTCACGAGTGGATCCTGCTCAATTCGAGTTTTTTTACCGGAAATATTATGACACCATCTTGATTTTCCTTTCCGGTGAAATCAGGGATCCCGAGGTTGCCCAGGAATTAACCAACGAGGTTTTTTCCATTGCCCTGGACCGGCTGGACAAATTCCAGTGGCAGGGGTACAGCTTTGGTGCCTGGCTTTTCCAGATCGCGCGAAATCTGCGGTTTGAGGAATTGCGGAAAATCAGCCGGAGCCCGGAAGTTCCCTGGGATTTCAACCCGGAAGATATTGAAGATCCCCAGGGGGCCCTTCTGGATCTGGAGCAAAAGGACGACACCGAAGTTCTGGCCTTTTGTATCGAAAATCTGTCACCAGTATACCGGCAGGTTTTCAAGGCCCATTACTGGTCCAAACTGAAGGTGCGTGAAATTGCTGTCGTAATGGACATGAGTGAGAGCAACGTGAAGATGCACTTGCAACGGGGACGGGTTCACTTGCGGCGCTGCCTTCTGAAAAACGGTATGCAACGTGGGCTGTCGGTCGAAAAAATGAAAATTGTCAGTGATTCTGCCATGGATGATGAAGGTTGGCAGGTGATTGGGGACAATGATGGTGAATGACAAATTTGAACAGTGGATGCAGGAAAGTTCTCCTTCTCTTGAGGTTAACACCACCAGAAAAGACATCCATCTGGCGGTACTCAAGCAGCGTCTTCGCGAGCGGGAGACCAGGCACCTGAACCGGCAGAAGAAAATCCGACGCACAGGTGTGGTGGTTGCGGCCTTCATATTGGTTCTGGTGGGAGGAAATGTGGCGGAATTGGGCAGCGATGGGTTTGACATCTCCATCCAGGGACCCGCAAGTATTCCCGATAATAATCTGGCGGTAATCGGGTTCCGTCGAGATGGAATGAATGTACTGGAGGAAGATTCACCAGAAATAATAGAGGCATTTGCCCGACTGATCGGTGCACGCAATGGTATTCCATTAAATGCTAGTTCTTACAGTGTAAATGAAAAAGAATTCTGGAGCATTCAGTTCGAATACCAGGTTGGAAACATAAAACGGAATTATAGTAGG
>JAOZJV010000719.1:1277-2087 GCA_029935695.1 Candidatus Krumholzibacteriia bacterium
CCTTCAACTACGACAAGGGAGCATTTGGATTTTCTGGTTTCCGAATCCGATTTAATGCTCGAACAAATAGAAAAAGGAATTCTGCAATCTGTTTCCAGTCATACGGAAATTGTGGATGGTGTTCGGTTCATGTTTAAAACATACCATTATCAATCGAAGAAATACGGTTTGGTGGTTTACAAGCATGGCGAACCACGGCTTTAAACGCAGGAAATATTCAGCCACCTAAGAGACAAACTCCTCAGCCAGATTATTGTCCACTACATACATGCAAACCTCACGGGCGCCCTGCTCGTTATAACCGTACCGGTCACAGAGGTTGGCGATGAGATAAGATACATCCTCACGGATTTTCTGATCGTAAGTCTTGAAATCATCGGTTCCGAAGTCTTTCAAAGCACGCCGGAAGTTGGCATTTTGCAGGAATGGTTCCAAGACTTTCTCCTTCAGGCTGAAGACAAATCGTTTGTGGAGTTCATCGAACAGTTCCGTGTCGGCAATATCCTTTTCTTCGAGCATGATTTCCTGGGTCAGAGTTTTGGAGGTGTACTCACGCTGGGTTTCTTCACGGAATTCCGTGCGCCGTCCTTCCCGTGCGTCGTGTCCCAGCAGGTGGTCTTCGATGCCCACAAAGAAACTCTCGGTGATATCCAGTTTGTCGCCGGTGTAACTGCACTCAGCGGTGGTGCCCAGTTCGTAGTTCAGGGCGAACAGATAGTTCTGAATATCCCGGCTGATTTGTTCTTCGTTGTAGTAGTACAGCGATTCCTTCACCTCTTGCAGGATCTGGTAGTTGTACATGCGCCGCAG
>JAOZJV010000166.1 GCA_029935695.1 Candidatus Krumholzibacteriia bacterium
TGCCGGCCCGAAGGCCGGCCCTTTTGAGCATGACTAATTAATTTTGCGGTACTTCTGAATGTTGAAGTGCAAGAGAGTTGGGTCTGCACCAAATCCATCTTCCGGAGTCAAGGGAACAGCGCCAATATCGGGCACGGTTTGAACTGCTTCGAGGTACAGGGAATCAGGATTGGCAGCCCAAACCTGGATGATACCTTCCTGCTCGAAAGCCGTGTAGTTGATGGCAATGGCATCGATTTCGCTGTTGGCCGATTCGGTTACGGTGTACACGCCATTGAGGGTGCCCCAGGCTCCGCCGGCAGGATGGCTTTCCAGAACGACAGTATTGTCATCGTTGAAGGTCACCCGCACACTGTCGTATGCGAAAAGAGAAACCAGGATGGGAGCAACGTCAGCACCGGCACTCAGCCAGGTGCCTTCCCATGCATCAGGAACCACGGGAGTAGTGCCACCGCCGCCATCGTCATCGTCATCGTCGCTGCAGGCACCCAAAACGACCAGACCGATCATCAAGGCCAGATACATTGCATAAGTAAGTTTCTTTTTCATGTCAGTTCTCCTCTTTGAGGTTAGTGAGTTGACGCAATTTGGCACGGTCAATTTTGCCGGCGTCGTTCAGTGGCAAAGCTTCGATCATGGTTACTTCCCGGGGGATTTTGAACTTTGCAAGCCGCTCCATGCAAAACTCCCGCACAATGGTTAAACTCAAATCATGTTCCTGATCGGCGACCAGGAAAGCATGTCCCGCTTCGCCCCATGTGGGGTCAGGCACACCAATGATGGCGGCCTCTTTGACAGCCGGATGCGTCAGCAACGCGGCCTCAACCTCGGTGGGATACACATTTTCCCCACCAGAGATGTACATATTCTTTTTTCGATCGACGACGTAGTGAAAACCCTCGGCATCGCACCGAACCAGATCGCCGGTTTTAAACCAGCCACCGGTGATTGCCTCGCCGGTCGCTTTTTGATTTCGCCAATAACCGGGAGTGACCACTTCAGAGCGCAGCCACAATTCACCAACTTCACCGGTGCTGCAATCCTGACCGTCTTCACGGACAATGCGCACATCCACATAGAAATTGGGAAATCCGATGGAGCCGCGCTTGCTGATGGCATGATCCTGATGAAGGGAGAAGCAGTTGGGCCCCACTTCGGTCAATCCGTAACCCTGGCGAATAAACACACCTTTTGCGTGCCAGGTGTTGATCAGGGGAACAGGCATGGGAGCACCGCCGACGATGCTGTAGCGAATGGAGGAAAGATCAGCATCATCAAAACCCGGAGCATCTGCCAGCATGCTCAGCATGGTGGGAACCCCGAAGAAAATTGTGACTTTTTCTTTCTGGAAAAGCTCTAGAATCTGGTCCACTTCAAAACCGGGCAAGAGAGTTTGACTGGCGCCACAATGCAGGAAGGGCGTCAGCAGAACATTCCAGCCGCCGGTGTGGAAGAAGGGGGCAAAGCTGAGAGTGTGATCCTGGGAATTCAGATCCAGTCGCAATTCGGTGTTGATGGCATTCCAAAGCAGCATGCGGTGGGTGATCATGGCCCCTTTGGGCACACCGGTGGTGCCACTGGTGTAAAGAATCATCACCAGGTCATCCAGTTCGCCGGGGCGATCAGGGACCAATTCAGGCACTTGGCCAAGAGGGCCGAACACCAGGGTTTCCAAGACCCCCATCTCCACAACCGGTGTGGAGATGCTGCCGAGACGATCTCGAAAATCGGGCTCGCATACAATCAGCCCGGGTTCCGCATCACCGAGAGGTGTGGCCAGTTCGGATGCCGTCAGACGGAAATTCAAAGGCACCAGCACAGCACCCAGTTTCACGCAGGCCAGCATCAGGAAAATGCTCTCGCTGCGGTTGGTGCTGAGCAAGGCCACCCGGTCGCCCCTGGCAATGCCGTATTGGTCTCGCAGATGTGCTGCCAATGTGATGGCCCGCTGCTGTCCCTGGGCAAAAGTCCATTCCATCTGCTTGAGATGATCTCTCAAAAAGAGATTCTCCGGTGTGTAAGTGGCCCACTTGGCCAGCCAATCCACTTCAGGATGCAACATGCTCACCACCGATCTTCAGTTTGTACAAAACCCATCCCACCAGCAGGGCCAGAACAATGGCCACCGCAGCAGCCACTCCTGGGTTTTCTCCGGTGGCTGAAGTCCCTGGAACGGGGAGCTTGCCGTAGTACATGCTGAAATGAATAACCAGAGCCATAATCGCTGCCGCAGCCGCCACCACTTTATTTGTACGAGGCAGGAACATGCCAAACAGGAGCGGCACAAATGCGGCACTGAAATAGGCATACACACCGTTTTGGGCGAAGATGGCTACACTCAGCTTGGGATGCAGCAATTGGTCCCGGGACAGGACAACCGTCACCACCGCCAGCACCACCATGACCAGGCGGCTGATCATCAGCAGAGTTCGTCCGCCAGCTTCCGTTGTGTCAGCAGGAATCAGGTCTCCAGCCAGGGGACGGATCAAATCTGAAGTGATGGTAGTGCTCAAAGCCTGCACCAAACCTTCAAGGGTGGAAAGACCCGCAGAGATCAGGCCCAGCACGACAACCAGCCCCAACCAAACCGGAAATTCCTGGACAACATAGGCGGGAATAAGGCTGTCCATCTTCATGGCGACACCACCGGCCTGCAGGTCGGGAAACGAAAGCCGCACATACAATCCCACAAACACCACCGCAAAAAAGATCAGCTCCGTCACCACTCCCACAATCAAATACCGATTCACGTCGCGATCGGTTTTCAGCAGCAAACTCTTGGTGATGATATGCGGCTGACAAACCACGGCCACACCGACCACAATCTGGGCAAAAATAATCTCAAACCAGCTGCGAAAGAGGAAACTGTTGGGATTGGTTGGCTGAACAAGAACCGGATCCACGGCGGCCAGTTTGTCCAAAAATCCTTTAATTCCACTGCTGAAATGTTCGTAACCACTGCCCAGTAAAACCCAGGCCACAATGAGCATCAGAACAGCCTGAATGGTGTTGGTATAAACCATGCTGTTGGCGCCACCAAACATCATGTAACCAAAAACAAAAACCACAACACCAAACAGGGCTGTCATTTCACCCAGGCCCAGGGTGGTGCTGAGCACCTTGGTCAGCCCCACCACGATCAGAACGATGAAAGTGATGAGCAACAGCGAAAGCACTCCGAAGAAAAACCCGAGAGCAGAACTGTCGTAACGGGAGCTGATCCACTGGGCCATGCTCAAGGCTTTGACGCTGGTGCCATGACGGCGAAACCTCTTGGTGAGAATCACCAGGGAAACAACGGCAGCCAACGGCAAAACCACCCCGTAGGAAATAACTCCACTGATACCATAAAGGGCAATGAACCCGGGATTGATGATGAACGTCGCAGCACTGGTCATGGAGGCAGCCAAGGCCAGCCCAACAGCCACTGGCGAAAATGAAAGATTTCCGACGGCATAATCAGCCATGGATTTGTTGCGACGGGCCCCGCGAATTACGAAACCCAGTATGATCAGGGCGTACAAAAGCACCAGCACCCAGCCGGCCACATTCATACTTTCAGATGCTAGGTTCGGCATCGTTATGCTCCATTACCAGGTGAACGCCGCGCAGGCGAAAGCCAGACCACCGCCTGATCCCATGAAAAGGACCAGGTCTCCCGATTTCATTTGATTTTCCGCGTCTGCTTCGGCCATGCACATGGGGATGCAGGCGGATCCGGTGTATCCGTACCGGTCCATGACACAGTGAGTCTTGTCCATATTCAAGCCCAGGTTTCCCATGGTTTCGCGGATACTGTTGATGTTGATTTGGGTGAAGAAAATGCGCTTGATGTCGGCCACTTCATAACCGGCCTGCCGGGTGGTTTCTTTCACCATGTTGGTCCAGGTAGTTGGGTTAATTTCTTTGGGAAATTTTTTCACGAACTTCAAAAGATGATCACCGGCTGCCACCGACTCGGTGGTCGATGGATTGTGAGCACAGCCACCGTATATCCCCATCCAGCTGTTGAACTGACCTTCGGTGTGCAGATTGGCTGCCAACCAACCTTCGGCGCCATCGTGAGCCTGCAGAAGCACACCCGCGGCACCATCAGCAAACAGGGTCACGGTTTTTTTATCTTTCATATTCAGGAACTTGCTCATGGCATAGGCCCCGATGACCAGAACATTTGTGTAGCGCTCATCACTGCGGATGTACTTGGCGCCCATGTCCAAAGCCGTCACAAAACCGGCACAAGCCGTGTTCACATCAAAGGTTCCCGCACCAGTTGCCCCCAACCTGTCCTGCACCACTGAAGCGGTGGAAGGCGAAACAAATTCAGGTGTATCGGTGGAGACAATAATCAGGTCGATGTCCGCTGGCTTCACCCCTGCTTTGTTCAGGATGAGAGCGGCTGCCCTTTCCACCAAATCAGCCGTGCTTTCATTGGCAGTGCACCAACGGCGTTCCCTGATGGTGAGATTGTCCTCCAACCAGGTGCCCACATCTTCACCCAACAGGTCATTGAAGAAGGCGTTGGTCACGACCTTGTCCGGAGTGTACATTCCAGTGGCGATTATTCTTGCGTTGCGACTCAAACCTTGTGCCTCCCGGGCAAAATTATGAAATCAATCCGCCGTCTACGCTCAGGACTGCGCCGTGAACATACGAAGCCTCATCTGAAGCAAGGAACAGGTAGGCGGCGGCTATTTCTTCCGGTTTTCCCAGACGACCGATGGGAGCCTTGCCCTCCATCATGTTGATAATTTTTTCAGGCATGGCCAAAACCATATCCGTGCCGATGAACCCAGGGGCAACAGCATTGACGCGCACACCTTTGCGTCCCAATTCCCTGGCCCAAACCTGGGTCATGCCAATGACTCCGGCTTTGGTGGCCACGTAGTTGCTTTGGCCGAAATTTCCATAAAGAGCCACCACGCTGCTGGTGTTGACGATGGAACCTGATCCCTGCTCAACCATCACTTTGGCCACGGCCTGGCCGCAGTTGAAAACACCCTTGAGGTTCACAGCCACCACCTGATCGAACTGCGACTCTTCCATTTTCATTAACGTTGCGTCGCGGGTTATACCTGCGTTGTTGATCAAAATATCAATACGTCCGAAAGTGTTTTTCACCTCTTCGACGGCATCATTCACTTTTGCGTGGTCTGCAACATCGACCTGGCGGAATTCTCCTTTTCCTCCAAGAGCCTCAACAACTTTGAGCATGGCCAAGCCGGCTTCTTCATTCACATCCCAAATGGAAACCACGGCGCCTTCGGCTGCAAATTTTTCCACTGCGGCTTTTCCCAACCCTGCGCTGCCACCGGTGACGATGGCCACTTTGTCCTGTAGTCTTTTCATCAGGTCCTCCTGAAAAATCAGTCTTTGGTTTCATTCCACTCAGTGAGAAATGCACTCAAATGTTTTTCCATCATGGTGTAAAAACGTTCCATTTCGTCGACTGTGGCTTTGAAATTTTCGGGGATATCTTCATCTGTAGTTTTGATGAGGTCTTTGAAGCGACGAGCCAATACCCGGTTGCTCAGCAAAAGGGAAGCATGATTTCCAAAAGCTTTGCCGAAAATATCCGGCACCGAGCGGTAATAATCTCTCCTGCTGCCCGGAACCCAAACTCTTTCAACCAGGCCGTGCTCACGCAGGCTTCGCATGATCTGACTGACGGGCCCTTTGCTTACGCTGAGCTCGTCGGTGATCTGGGTCAAACTGATGGGATCCTTGTGATAAAGCAGAAGCCCGACGATGTATCCCATGAGACGCGGCAAACCAAAGGACTGGTACGCCACCCCATAATCCTGGATGAATTGCTCTTTGATGCCGTCAGCAAAG
This sequence comes from Candidatus Krumholzibacteriia bacterium, assembly GCA_029935695.1. GTDB lineage: Bacteria > Krumholzibacteriota > Krumholzibacteriia > LZORAL124-64-63 > LZORAL124-64-63 > LZORAL124-64-63. Next base: position 5,833 of record JAOZJV010000166.1, read on the forward strand.
GCAAAATCGTCATTTTGTGCAGCATTTTGAGACATTGTTTTCTCCGTTTGAAAAGTTCCAAACGAAGAATACGATAGAAAACTGAGATTGTCAATGGTTTATCAAGGGTCCTCAATCACATCAACAGATAGAACATGAATCACTGAAACTCATGAGCCCCAATGTCACTAATCGGTGCTGAACCAACCCCGGTGTCGGCAGTGGCCGGATCATCCACATAACGGGAACTGCCACTGAAATCCACCAATAACGGCAGAACTTCAACGATATCCGTATCGTCATCGATATCGTAAATATCGATATTATTTCCTGCATCGATGCAGGGAGAGCCGGCTTGCAAAGTAAAATTGCCGCCCCCGGCATTTGCAAACATTGGCAGCTCGTCAATATTACCGCCATCGTTGACTCCATAAGCAGCGACCCATCCTTCACCCATCCCGCTGCAACCGAATATGTTGCAGCAGGAAAAATATGCAGTGGCGGATTGTTCGTTGGTCACTTCACCCCAAACACAGTCTGCGATATTTCCGTAAAGAATGCAGTTGATGAGTTTCGGGCTGGAGAAGTCCATGTTGTACAGGGCTGCTCCGTCATCGGCAGCTGTGTTCAAAGTAAGAGTGCAGTTGGCCATCAGGACACTGCTGTGGTCATTGTTGCAAATCGCTCCGCCATCGTCAGCAGCTGAGTTGGCGTCAAAAATCGTATTGGTTATGGGTGAACTGCTGTATCGGTCGTTGTAAATGCCGCCACCTCTTACGGCACTGTTGTGTGAAAACCGGCAGCGATTGATGGAAATAATCGTATAATCGCTGAACATTCCGCCACCGTTGACTCCGGCGGAGTTTTCCCCGAAGAAACAATCGGTAAAGGATGAGGTACCGGAGTAGTTGAAAACACCACCGCCATTAGACACCGCTGTATTTCCGGTGATGGTGCATTCCATGAGGAGGGAAGAGGAGTTGTTGGAATTGGCAATGCCGCCACCGTAAGTGCCACTGGCCTGGTTTCCATCGAAAAGGCAGTTTGTCAGGACAGGCTGGGCCGAGTGCACGTTGTACATCCCGCCTCCCCGGCCTGCTTCATTGGTGATGAAATCACAGTTGGTAAGTTCCGGTTCAGCCGTATAACAGAAAATGCCGCCGCCTTCGACCTGAGCATTGTTGGAGACAAATGTGCAGTCTGTAAGTGTCGGAAAAGAATCTCGCATAAACACACCAGCCCCTGTGTTTGCGGTGTTCTGTTCAAAGGAACAATTGGTCAATACCGGACTGGCGTACTGGACATAGATGCCCCCGCCATAGGTGGAGTCAGCATGGTTTCCAATCAACGTACAGTTCAGAAGTTGGGGAACGGAGTCGGGGTTTTGATCATCACCCAGATAAAGCGCCGCCCCGGAATTAGTTACTGAATTATTTTCAAACCGGCAATTCTGGATCAAAGGGGAGGATCGGTAGCAATTGATACCAGCACCATACTTTGCCGTTCCATTTTCAAAAACACAATCGGAAATGGACAAGGTGGCAGTGTGGGCATAAATGCCGCCTCCCCAACCGGCATGGTTTCCGCTGAAAATGCAGTTGGCAAGAATCACTTCCCCATAAGAAAGATTCAAACCACCGCCATAATCGTCTG
>JAOZJV010000167.1:0-6066 GCA_029935695.1 Candidatus Krumholzibacteriia bacterium
TTTGATCAGATCAGCTATCCAGCTTACAACGCCAAGGTCATCGGCGTGGGTGCTGCCGCCCCCGATGGTTATCGCAAGCGATCCGGAAATCTCAATGAAGTCAATCCACATGTGGTTCCCGATCCAAACGGTTGCACTGTTGACGGAGAGCGCTGGTGGGGATCCAGTTACGGAAGTACAATTCAGGACAGTCAAGGCGCTGTAGACATCATCGCTCCCACAATTTTGCCGACAACCGATATTCAGGGCCCTTATGGGTATGACCCCGGCAACTACAGCAATTTCTTCAACGGAACTTCATGTGCTACACCCTATGCCGCCGGTGTGTGTGCGCTGATCATTTCTGCCAACCCGGAATTCACTCCCAGCCAGGTGCGGCATCAGTTGTTGAATACAGCCCAGGACGTGGTGAACGTGGAGTCGGTTCAAGGCTGGGATCGTTATTCCGGCTATGGTTTTGTGGATGCAGCCGCCGCCGTCGGTGCCGTTATCCCCCTGGCCATCGAGGCTTCTTTCTCAGCAGATGAGACCACAGGTTGCGCACCATTTACCGTAAATTTCAGCGACCTCTCTACTGGCGTCATCGACAGCGGGGAATGGCAATTCGGCGACGGAACCTCCAGCACCGACCAAGACCCCACTCATGAATACACGACCCCGGGTGTGTATGATGTGAGCCTCACCATCACCAATGCCGACGGCAGCGACAGCACAGCCAGACTTGGCTACATCGTCGTGACGGGATCACCTTTGGTGTCGTTTAACTCTTCAATCACAATTCTTGTGGCTGGAGAAACCGTTCACTTCACCGATTCGTCAATGGGCAACCCGCATGATTGGCTGTGGGATTTCGGTGATGGCGGAAGTGCTACCGCACAGAACCCCAGCCACGTCTTCAACACGCCGGGTGTATATTCAGTCAAACTGGCGACCACAAATGCTTGCGGAACAGACTCCCTGACCATCCCCCGCATGTTGGTGGTGGGTGAACCGACAAAGGTCAGATTTGCCCTGGCCCAGAACTATCCCAATCCATTCAATCCCAGCACAACATTCCAGTTCAGCCTGGACAAGCCCGGGTATGCACGTTTGGAAGTGTATGATATTTCCGGACGCAGGATCGCAACCCTGGTTGATGGGGATAAAGAAGCCGGGCAATACGAGATAACCTGGAGACCTTTGGATCTGGCTTCTGGGGTTTACTTTTCTCGGTTGACTTTTGGGGAGAAAATTGAAACGCGTCGGGTCATTTTGTTGAAATAAGGCCATATGCCAGGTAAAGGACAAAGCGAGATGAGGAAAAACACAATTTCAAAGGCACAACCAAATGAATTGAAGATTTGGAAAAATTGGAGTAAAATGAGCTCAACTTTCAGCCAAACGGCAGGAAGGGATATTCAGTAAAATTCCTTTACGATAATAAAAGGATTACTCGTTATCTGCAGGAGAGTTCTCCACAGTGGATCCAAATAGCTTTGATGATGAGACATTGGGCCCCACCCCCAAACCAACTGACTCTGCGTCCGGCGATGAGATACTGGAATTCGGTTCGTTCCAGGCTCACGTCAGGGCGCGTCTGCTGAAAAGAAATGGTGTGCCCCTCGACCTTACACCGCGTAATTTCGACCTCCTGCTATATTTTATACAAAATCCCGGGCGAGACATCTCACGGGATGAATTACTCACAAAAGTCTGGTACGACGTTGAGGTAAGCGTCAACAGCCTTTTTCGTGGCATTTCTACCCTCCGTAAAATTCTCAATAATGAAGACGGTCAAGATCCTATTCTGACGGTCCCCCGCCGGGGTTATCGTTTCGTTCCCGAAGTCATTGAAGTAATAACGCAGAAGGTGCCGGTCGACGTTCCGGTTGACGATGAGGTTATCACCTCGGTTGTCCAACCCAATGCACCCAAAGACAAAGTGAGTGCAGCTCCGGTTTCCAGATCAGGATCCCGCAGGAATTGGTATGTGCTCATGGGGATAATTTTCACCGTTATTGTGATCTTTGGGATCACGAGCCAAGTGATATTTAAGAGAACCGTTACCCCTGAAACCTCCGAAGTTGATACTTCACTTCCTGAACCTCCCGCCAATCCCCGACTCTCGGCGGCAGTGCTCGGTTTCAAGAACCTTACCGGCAATAGCGATACCGACTGGATTAGCGGCGCAATCTCCGAGATGCTGGTTTTTGAATTGGCTATCGGCGATCAGGTCCGCGTCATCCCTGGCAAAAACGTTGCTCACGCTAAGATCGATCTGGCCCTGAGGTCGGAGCCAAGGTATCCCCCAAAAGTACTTAAGCAGCTCCACACCCATTTGGGATCCGATCTCGTGGTTTCCGGCACCTACATTCTGGTCAGTGAAAAGGCAGATGATTCGAAGCTGCGAATTGATCTCCAGGTGCAGGAAGCAACCACTGGCAGGTTGGTGACAACGTGGTCATCCACCGGGTCGCCGTCAGATTTGATCGATATCGTTGGTAACCTCGGCGAGCATTTACGCGAAGTATTGCGCATTCCAAAAATCACGCCCCAGCAGGCAGACAATTTGAAATTTTTGCTGCCCCAGGACGCTCAATCGGCACGCCTGTTTTCTGAAGCCATTGATCATTTGCGGCGGAGAGACCCACTTCAGGCGCGGGTGCTTTTGGAAGAAGCAGTTGAAAATAATCCCGAACACCCGCTTCTGCACAAAGGATTGGCAGAAACTTGGTCTTACCTTGGATACAACAACCGTGCGGCTGAATCGGCCAAGCGGGCGATTGAGCTTGCCGATGGTCTTCCCCGGGAGAATCGGCTGGAAGTGCAGGCCTTGTATCACCGAACGGTCAACGAGTGGGACCGTGCCGCCGAGATATCCAGAACGTTGTGGACATTTTATCCAGACAATCTGGAGTATGCCCTGGATCTGGCTAATGACCAGAGATTGAGTGGTAGACCAGATGAGGCCTTGAAGGTGATCGAGGCGGTTCGTGAGTTTTCGCCAGAGGCCTCTGAGGGACTGAGAATTGATTTGGTCGAGACCAACGTCAGGTTGATTCTAGGTGATTTCGAGGGGCTTTATGAGCTTTCTGATCAACTTATTCAGCATGCGGAAGAAAGGGGCTCCCGCCGAATGGCTGCGATTGCAGCTCGGCAAAAAGCTGCTGCTGCGTACCATCTGGATGATTTGGATACGGCCCTCGATGAATTTGAAGCAGCGGATCGCATTTTCATCGAACTGGGAGACCAAATGGGTCAAATCCTTGCGCTTGGGGGCAAGGGTAATGTTTTTGTAAAGCAACAGGAGTATGAAAAAGCGCGTGTATGCTACGAAAAGGTAATCTTCAAAAGTCGGCAGATCGGAAATCGCAGGGGCGAGGCGTACAATCTGAGCGCTCTGGGTAACTTACTTCAACGCATGGGCGACTTCAAAGGCGCACAGGAATCGCTCGAAGCTGCGCATTCTATTTTCCGGGAAATTCAGGATATCAGGGGCTTCGCATTCAATTCCACAGTTATTGCGTCGTTGATGATCTCGGCCGGCGACTATGCAGCGGCCATACCGGTCCTCGAAGAATCCGGGACCCTGGGGCCCAGGATGGGTGATATTTATGTGAAGAACATTGTCGATTCGATGATCGGTTATTGTCATCTTCAGCGAGGTGATCTGGAACGCGGTAAGGAGTTTGCGGCACAATCTCTGGCCGGTGCCGGGGAGACAGGGGACCCAGGTCTTCTCTTCACCACTTTGAGTCTTTCCGCTTCATCACTGTTCTTGTCGGGCGATCTGGAAGGCACTGAGGCTTTCCTTCTTGAATGCAGAGAGTTGCCCGGGGATGACATCCGATCAGAGAACATGGTCACAGCCCAACTCCTTATGGCCAAACTGGAGATAATTCGCGGTCATGGGGAAAAAGCGAGGGAAATCCTCGAAGAGGCTTTGCTGGCATCAGACTCACTTGCGGACCGAACATTAGCATCAGATTGTCGGGTGGCCCAGGGCAGGATATCACTCGAAGAAGGTCAATCCTCTGAGGCGAAACGTCTCGCCTTGCATGTACTTGAAGAAGCTGGCCAGTCAACAATCCCAATCCAGGAAACTGCGGCATTCGCACTTCTGGCTGAAGCGTCTCTCGATCTCGGTCAGGAGAATGAGGTCCAGGCCGCCATGGACCGCGCACTTGAGTTGTCCCAATCAATTCAGGATATTCCAGTTCGCCTTGATACTCAAATTGCCATAGCTCGTGTAGCCACTCGCCTCGGCGACCACCGGAAAGCCCGGGGTCTTCTTGATGGTGCCCTGGCTGTTGCAACAAATGCAGGACTTTACGGCTACCAGCTGGAGGCCGATTTAGCCCTTGGGCAGCTGGATCTTGCCGCTGGAGCAGTCAACGAGGGGCAAGACCGCCTGGAGAGAGTTTTCCGGGAAGCTTCCGAATCTGGGTACATCTCTATCGCTCGCAAAGCAGACTTTTAGTAAAAGACTAATCTGCAACCACTTGCAAGTGTTTTCAGCCTTTTTCAGGCTATTTAAAGCATTTTTTCTAAGGATATCCCGCATATTTAGCACTCGGACCGAATCATTTTACTTCTTGAAAGGAAAAGACAATGAAAAAGTCATTCTTGTTCGCCGCGCTGGTATCCCTGATGATCGTACAAAGTGCTTGGGCTGTTTCCATCGAAACGGTTGTCAATGAGGCTGAAGGGTACGTGGATGTTACCTTCCTCCATGATGTTGAGTTTTTGCTTGTTATTGATGGAAGGTTGCCCGTATTCGTAATTGGTGATGCTGTTACTGCGGGAAATTTTGGTGGTTTCAGCTGTTCGGGACTTTCCTTTACTATTGAAGGCGAATCAAATGAAATCATCAGTTTCTACAACCGTTCCCAAGGAGTTGAATACGGCTTTAATGAAAATGATTGTTTTTTCCTCGGAGAAGGCACTCCAGACACTTTTGTAGCTGGGAATGTTGTTGTTCTGAATGCTGGCACAATGCGTGTTGTCGTAGACAATTTTGATGATTACCAGTTTGTTGCTACCGGTGATTATGAAGTGTTTATCTTAGACTATGAAAGTGGCGAAAGGATGTCCAACAGTGGGGTCGTTTCAAGCAATCTGGTTACAATCGACCAGGTCAAAGTTTTATACCGGTAGAACTCTTAATTAATTCGTAGGTTCGCAGTCCCGTTGACAAGGAGTCTTGTCAACGGGACAAACACCTAACAGGAGGGTAATACGATGAAGCAATTTATTTTTTTCATTTCTTTACTGGCAACCATTTCATTTGCTGGAATTTCGATGGCAGAAGAATGTGATACAGCGGCCAGAGGTTTTATGCCCAGATACTGGGCGGAGAACCCCGAAGCATGGCCACTGGGGCAGTTCTACACTGCCGACCTGGTCGTCGGTGGTTTGGCGTATACCGTAGAAGAAGCCCTTGTGGAGATGGACTGGGGTGGATCATACACTCCTGAAAAATGGCTATTCCACCATACTGTGGCTGCCAAATTGAATCAGGAGCGCAATGTTTGCATTGGCTATTACATGGATCTTCCCGCAACACTTGCTGCAGCGGATGAACTTCTTGCCGAAGCCAGGGCTCTTGAATTCTATGGTCAAAGGCTGAGCCGTGAGGACCGCAACGAAGCCACCAGACTCAGGCGGTTGCTTCGGGTCTATAATGGTACCAGGCCCAGCAACGGGAACAAATCCGCTGCTGATGAGATTGTCTCCTTTGAAGGCATCAAGGCATTGTATCGGTAAAACCTGAATTTCAGGAACTGAGAACCAGGCCGTATTGATACGGCCTGGTTTTTTTCATCCAACCACTGGAAAACCAGGGAAAAGTTGAAGTCGGATATAATGATGTTGGACTCTAACGAATCAGAACCATGCTCTTAAGCCTGATCTCACCATCAGCCACCAGGCGCATAAAGTAGGTTCCCGATGCCACGGATTTACCGGCATCATCGTGACCAGACCAACGCACCGAATAGGCGCCGGAGGCCATCGCCTCGTCAACCAAGGAACGAACCAGGCGACCAGAAACGTCGTACAGTTTCAACTGTACACTGGATTCGCGAG
>JAOZJV010000167.1:6076-7445 GCA_029935695.1 Candidatus Krumholzibacteriia bacterium
TCCGAGGATTGAAAGGATTTGGCACCGCTCCAGCAAGCTGCAACACCTTGGTTAGACCTTCACCCACGGCGCTCACTTCCTCACCTATTATCAGAGTAACAGGCAGATCTAAGTCCCCAGCGACCAGGTCATCGGAAATAACTGTCATCATCACTTCATAAGTGCCCTCGGCCAGGTCCGTAGCATCAAAGTGCAGGGCTACCAACTCGCTTTCCCCAGCCTCAACAGATCCACTTCCTGGATCTGGAATTACCCAAGACAGAGGAGGCTGAGTACTGAAACGAATTGCTAATCCATCCTGCAGGTAGTTGCTGTTGAATGCCACCTGCAAACCATCGGTCCCCGTAGCATTTTCGATCCCAACACTGCAACCGTCTCCCTCAGTAACTGTTTTGTATTGGTAAACAATGCTTCCATCGCTATACAGAATTACCTGAAAGGTTTCGTGGATGTGGCTGCCTAAGAAGTGACGCACATCTTCGAACTGGACAATGAACTTGTCAGCCAGGGCCTGGTAATAGATGGCCCCTCCATTGTCGAGGTTCAAGTCATCCCAGAACACAGCCAACATGTTGTTGGGTTCAGAACTGTGGGGAAGGCCTTGGTTATTGAAAGCATTGCTGTCGGATGTGAAACTTAACCAGCCAGTGGAGCACACCCTGATACTGTCAAAGGTATTGCCGTAATAACTGAAGTCGAAACCCAGTTCGTAGGGGCCGGTGTTACTGTGGAAATAGGCATCAATAATACTTCCGCTTCCAGAAATATCGATCCAATTGTACACAGGGCCATTTGCTTCGTAGCTGTCGGTCCATCTGTAACCGAAAGCATCGGGGCCACCGAAACCGGTTAAAGGGTTCCCAGTTCCACGTTCTTCCTTTTCACCATCAACCAGACGGATGAAATAGTGTAACCGTCCATCGCCGGTGTTTTCGATGTTCAAGTACTGATCTTCGGTTGCATCGGCATCCAGGTAGGCAGTAAAGGAGGTTGCATCCAATTCGATCGAAGGTGTACCAATAAGACCCTGCTGAGGGAATTCGATAAAATCGATATAACAGGCGTCGTCGCCCTCGGCATCGGAGCCATCCTTCTCGTAAGCCCACTGGAAGGTGTGTATGCCCGGAGCAATTGAAACAGAATATTCTGACCATGGAACCTCGCCAGACCATTCTTCCTGCAATTCTCCATCGATATAGAAGCGCAAGAAGTCCCAATTAAGTTCACAACTTGTTTTGTACCAAAAAGTCAATAGGCCAGGATCGGCGATTTCCATGGAAATAGAAAGTTGGCTGCTCTGTTCATCAACAATGACGCTGCTTTGGGCACAATAGGTACCTTCCTGGGCATCGTTACTGCTAATGCCCCG
>JAOZJV010000168.1 GCA_029935695.1 Candidatus Krumholzibacteriia bacterium
GTGAATTCTTCCAAAGCCCATTTGGCCCAAGACTATCCCCAGTTGGATTGGTCCTGGCATTCGGCTGATGGTCCTGATCCTGAGGCCACTGTGCTGGCCACACTGGCAGCAGAAGACAAAGTGTTGGGTTGCCTGGTGGTTGAGCATCCGGCAAGGGGGCAGAAATTCCGTTCCAGCGAATTGGAACAACTGGAAATATTGAGCAGGGTGGCTGCAAATTCCTTGCGTGTGCTGGAACAACCGGAACCTCAGTCGGCCGATTTATCCCGTACGGCCCAAGTGACCAAAACCATTGAGGCCCTGCGCACCCTGTTGCAGATTCGCCGGGTGGGTGTGCCCACTGCTGCGGTGGAAGCCATCCACCTGCTGGGTGCCCTGGCCCGTAAAATGAACCTTCGGGAATCGGACATCCGCGACATTCAGTATGCGGCGGCCCTGCACGACGCGGGCATGGCCAGGGTAGAAGATGAAATTCTGCTCGGTGAAACAGAGCTCAGTTTTGATGAGCGCGATGAAGTGGATCGCCACGTGGAACAGGGTGTGGATTTGATGAGTCCGCTGCTGCCCAGTCAGGACGTGGCCCAGATCATCCGCCATCACCACGAAAGATTTGACGGATCCGGTTATCCCGACGGTTTGCGCGGTTACCAGATCCCCCTTGGCTCCCGATTGCTGGCTGTGATCGATGCCTGGTTCAGTTTGACCCAGGGCCGTCCTTTCCGGCATGGCTTGCCGGCTGTGGAGGCCCTTCAGGAGATACACGACAACGCCGGTTCCCAGTTTGACCGCAAGGTCGTGACCGCCTTTGAACAAATTTTGACAGGGGAAGAAAGTCCGCTGGACATCCCCATCCAACCCGGACCCGCTGGGCTCGGAATCTGAGGAGACGACATGAGTAACTTGGCTCGCATTCTCATTGTGGATGATGAAAGACCCATCACCACTTTGCTGACCCAGACCTTTGAGCAGGATGGGCACCAGGTAAAAACCGCCGACAACGGCATCGACTGCATGAACAAAATGGCCAGCTTCCGGCCGGACGTCGTGATCATGGATATCATGATGCCCAAGCTGGACGGCATTGATACCACTCGTCTTATTCGCCGCAACAAGAACTTCGGAGATTCGGTGATTGTGGCTTTGTCCGCCAAAGCCGATGAAGAGACACGCAAGCGCATGCGCGAAGCAGGGGCCAACCTCTTCATGCGCAAGCCATTTGTCATTGCCAAGCTGGTGGCGCGGGTCAACCAGATTCTGGAATCCAGAGCTGAAACCCGTTAAGAGGAAAATTAAGTGAACCTGCTGCCCGATATCGTATCCAACCCAGCGGCCATGCATGCGGCGCTGACCGGCACCATGGCTGCCGTTTCAGTGCCTGCAGCCATCGTGGTCATGCTGGTTGTGGGGACGGGTCTGGCTGTGTGGGCCACCATGGTGGGACGGCATCTTCTGCGGGGGAAACGCCATCTCAAAGAAATGTGTGATGGTTTGGAGCGGGAAAATGACCGGCTGGTGCTGGATGCCAGAAAACACCAGCAAGACAGTTTGAATTCTAATTCCGTCGCCGACCGCATGAAGAGCCGGAACAATGATTTGCGTTCAACCAACCGCACTCTCGAAAAAATTCTCAGTGTTTCGGCACGCATCAACGCCACGGTTTATTTACCCGACTTGTTGCCCAAAGTGGTGTCGGCCGTAGAGGAAATTAACGGCTTTGGCGAAGTTGTGCTCTACGTCTGGTCGCACCATACTCAGGCCTTCGAGGCCCGGGCTTTTGCTGGTTTTGATGAAATGGACAAGCCAGCCGTCATCGCCGAACAAATCAGTTTTGAACAATACGAAGAGCTTTCCAATGTTCGGTACCGTTACTCCAATTGTTATCTGGTGCAGGGAAATCTTGAGGATGACATTGTTTTTGAACCGGGAGCAAAAGAAGCCGCCGTTCGGGTCGATCGCAACTGGCGGCCGGGCACCCGGCTGGTGGTGCCGCTGATCAGCCTGAAGGGCGAGGTCATCGGATATTTGAATCTGGATGCTCCCCACAATGGCATGGTGCCCGATGCCGTGGAAATCAAGTTCCTGGAATTCCTGGTGCAGCAGGCGGCCACGGCCATCGAGTCGGCCGGTGTGTATGACAGCTTGGCCCGCAACAATGCCGAACTGAGCCGGGCATCGGAAAAACTGGACAGCCTGGCCGAGATGAAGAAGCAGTTTGTGGCCAACGTCAGCCATGAGTTGCGCACACCCCTGACCTCGATTCTGGCCTACACTGAAATGCTGCAGAATAACCTGCCCAGCATGACCGCCGAAGCCACTGCCGAATTCCTGAAAGTCATCACGGACGAGAGCCACAAGCTGAAGGAAATTATCGACGACGTTCTGAACCTGGCCAACATTTCCAACGGGCGCACAGAAGTCAACACCGTGGAAACCGACATGGTGACGCTGATCCACCGCATGGGAGCATCGTGGCGCAGCCGGGCGCGGGAAAAGGATATTATTTTCAAGGTGGAGGCCGGCAGCGAAAGCATCAAATCTCCCGTGGACAGCATTTTATTCCAGCAGTTGCTGGGTCATCTGCTGAGCAATGCCTTCAAGTTCACTTCCGCCGGCGACAACATCACCGTGCGGGTTGTGGAAACCGGAACCGCGGTTCGTCTGCAGGTGCAGGACACAGGCATTGGCATTCCCGAAGACAAGCTGGGCGATGTATTCGAACGTTTTTATCAGGTGGATGGATCGGCCACCCGTGAACACAACGGCCAGGGTGTTGGCCTGGCCATTTGCCGGGATATCGTGTCGCACCATGATGGCCGCATTTGGGCCGACAATGTTGAAACCGGCGGCACCTTGTTCACTGTGCTTCTGCCTCGCCGTCCGGTTGTGGTGCAATCGGCAGATCATCAAAATACACCGGGAACTCCCTTTGAAGCTGGCGAATTCATGCAGCGGCTGATGCACTGGATCAGTGAAAGCATGGGTGTACAAACCGCCACCCTGATGATGCCCGATACCCAGAATGAACACATGACGATCCGGGCCGGCATCGGGGTTTCAGACTCGGTGGTGCAAAGTGCCCGGGTGCGCCGAGGGTCCGGTTTTGCGGGCAAAGTGTGGGCCAGCAGTCAAACCCTGCTTATCGAAGACATGTCCAGGGACCAGCGCTCGGATCAGGATTTCAGCGAGCCCCGCTATTCCACTCCCAGCTTGCTCTGTGTGCCTTTGCTTCATGGTCAGGAAGTGGTGGGCGTGGTTTCGGTCAATAACAAAATCAATGGCTGCGCTCTCGACAAAGATGACAGTCTTTTCCTTGAAAGCATCGCCTCACGTCTCACCAACCTGCTGCTGCAACACCGCAGGTGGCAGGATGGGGTGCGCGATTTCCAGGCCGTCCGCGAAGCCTTGCGGGCCACCACGGCGGTGGGGCATCAGCGTCATGAAAGCCTGCGCCATGTGTGTCAGGAAGTTTGCCTCGAAGCCGCCCGCGATATTATGCTGCCATCAGAAGAAATGGAACACCTGGCTTTCAGTTTGCAGTTCTATGATGTGGGCCTCGGTTGTGTGCCGCCTCAATTGCTTAACAAACCCGGGCCTTTCGATTCCGGCGAAGAAGCCCTCATGCACAAGCATGTGGCGGCCAGTCTGGAAATTTTAAAGCCCCTGAATCCCGATTCCAAGGTGCGGCAGCTGATTCTGCATCACCACGAAAATTATGATGGCACCGGTTATCCCATGGGCCTGGCCGGTGAATCAATTCCGCTGGGATCCCGGCTGGTTCGTTTGACGGACACCCTGTCGGCCCTGTTGAGCCCACGCCCCTGGCGTCCGGCATTTACCCTTGACCAGGCTCTGGCCGAAATCAGGGCCGGGGCCGGGAAAACATTCTGCCCGCGCATGGCTGAAGTATTTTTGGCGGCAGCGGACAGGCGCCGCTCGCGTATTACCACACTGCAGAAACAATCCACCGACAACCGCGAGCTCATCCGGCCGTCGGTGTCCGCGGACAGCAGTTTGCTTTTGAAATCATGATTCCGGCGGGGAATTTTCATTAATTCCCGTTGGTCTGTGCCGATAAACATGGGGCGACTTCAGACCCCTTGAACCGGAGGAAAAACCTTGCATAAGGTCCTGATTGCCGATGATGAACACAACATCCGCCATATTCTGGATTTCAGCCTGCATTCCGAAGGCTTCGACGTGGTGGCCGCCGCCAACGGGGAAGACGCTTTCACTCTTGCAGTCTCTGAGAAACCGGATCTGATCATTCTGGATGTGATGATGCCAGGCCAGGGAGGCATTGAAACCTGCCGGCAACTCAAGGCTGATGAGCGGGTGGCGGATATTCCCGTCATCCTGCTGACGGCCAGGACCAGCCGTCAGGACCGTGAAGAAGGCAAAGCCGCAGGGGCCGATGAATACATCACCAAGCCGTTCAGTCCGCAGAAAGTCATCAATGCGGTGCAGAACTTTCTTGGAGTCGTCAGCGGCTAGTTTGAGGGATTGGAATCAGGGCTCGCAAGGTATCTTGCGGGCCTTTTTTTATTGTGGCCCTAAAAAACTGGTGTCCGGGTGGGGTTATGATCTACAATTCTTCCATCAGAGATAATTTTTCCCCAGCCCTGGCGGGAGCCATTCTTGTCCCAGAATCACCAACTCGTTGAAGTTGTTCTTCCTGTTCCCCTGGAAAGCACTTTTTCCTATCGGTTCATACCCGGGGAAGAGGGCGGCACCCTGGTCAGCAGTGGTGATTTGGTAGCGGTTCCATTCGGCCGGCGCAAAAAAGTGCTGGGCCTGGTGCTGAATGTTTCCGACCTGGATCCCGAGACCAAAAAGGTGGATGGATTCGTTCTCAAAAATATCACCAGGGTTTTCGGACCCGAATACCGCATTCAGGATGACCGTCTGAAACTGGCCCGGTGGATTGCCTCTTTCTACGCCCTGCCCCTGGGACAGGTGGTTCCTCTTTTCCATCCTCCGGCACCCGGCACCAAGGCCCGGGCCAGCAAAATTAAAACTATTCCTTACCCCAAGGTGGATGCGGATGGCCTCATCCTCACCGATTCTCAGAGAGCGGTGGTTGAAACGGCCAACCAATGGGTGCGAGATAAAAAATACGCCACCATGATGCTGCACGGGGTCACCGGCAGCGGAAAAACCGAAGTCTATTTGACCGTCATCAAACAAGCCCTCGAACTGGGCCGCGATGCTCTCTTTCTTTTGCCCGAAATTGCCCTCACACCCCAGACCCTGTCCCGCATTCAGGCTCGTTTTGGAGACCAGGTGGCCGCTATCCACAGTGGGCTTTCCGCTGGCCAGCGCTGCCGGGTGCACGAAGCGGCGGCAAGAGGCGAAATCAAGGTGGTGGTGGGGCCGCGGTCGGCCCTGTTTGCCCCCCTGAAAAACATCGGGGTCATTGTGGTGGACGAGGAACATGAAAATTCCTACAAGCAGGATGAAATTCCCCGGTACCATGCCCGCCATGCCGCCCTGATCCGGGGGCGGGAAAACAAGGCGGTGGTGCTGCTGGGCTCAGCGACACCGGATCTGGAATCCATGCACAACGCTATCCGGGGGCTGTACACCCATCAGTCACTGCCCGAAAGACTGGGCGGGCAGCTGCCACCGGTGGAGATTGTGGACATGCGCGGTGTGGCGGTGCCCGATGGCTTTTCGCCGGTGCTGCGCGACGCCATGGACGATACTCTGGCGGCGGGCAAGCAGATCATCCTCTACTTCAACCGCCGGGGTTTTGCCCGCATGTGGCAGTGTCGCGATTGTGGCGAAGTGGTGGAGTGTCCCCGTTGCGACATCGGTCTGACTTATCATTTGCGGCCCCGGCGACTGCTCTGCCATTACTGCGATCACACCATCAATGTTCCCGAAAAATGTCCCGCCTGTGGCGCAGCCGATTTTCTGCCTTCCGGTGGTGGGACCGAAAAGGTTGAGTTGAATCTTCAGGCACTTTTTCCCGATGCCCGCATTCTGCGTCTGGACCATGACACCACCCGGCGCCGGGGAAGCCATCAGAATATTCTGGCATCCTTTGCCCGACAGGAAGCAGATATTCTGGTGGGCACCCAGATGGTGGCCAAAGGGCATCATTTTCCAGGTGTGTCGCTGGTGGGAGTATTGTCCGCGGACCACGGGTTGGGATTACCCGATTTTCGTGCCTCGGAAAGATCGTTCCAATTGCTGACCCAGGTGGCTGGCCGCAGCGGGCGCACCGGCGCGGGCCGTGTTGTTTTCCAAACCTACCAACCGGAGCACCCTGTTATTGTGGCAGCGGCCAGGCATGACTATGGAGAATTTCTGGAGTCGGAATTGCCTGTGCGCAAAGCCCTGGGGTACCCACCCTATCGCCGTCTGATGCGGCTGGGACTGAGCGGGCGCACCCAGGCCGTGGTTCAGGAAGCCGCCGATCAGCTGGCCCGGGCCATGCGCACGCATCTGGAGCCCTGCGGCATCACGGTCATGGGGCCCGCGCCGGCGGTGTTTCCCCGTTTAAATGATCGTTACCGGTTCCAGATTCTGCTGAAGGGAACGCTCAATCCGGATAACCGTCAATGGTTGAAAGAATGTTTGAAAAATTTCAAGGATGCCTACCGGAAGGTGGATGTATTGCATGATTTTGATCCGGTATCCATCTATTGAGCCAGGAATGTGAGACAAATGGGATATTCTTGGCAAAAGCCCACAATAAGTCAAAAAAGATTCCCTATTTGACTTATTGTGCTTTTGGAAAAATTAGTGTATAATTAAGGTATAGCCCATCTTTTATGACAGATCTTGCTTCTGTCAATCAATTTGCTAGAGAGGATACCCATGCTGTCCATGGCCACACGAGGTCGGTTCTCACACCGGTTTGTCCAGATCTTCATGCTTCTGGTTCTGTTGACCACCACCAGTGGATTTGTTTTGGCTGCCGGAATGCCGGCTCCGGATATTGACCAGGTGCGCCAGCAAATTCAGGAGAATGGTTGGAACTTTGAAGTCAGCGATGATTTCAGCCGCAGCATCACTCCTGAAGCACGTCTGAATATGCGCAGTGGTTTTGTCATGACCGATGCAGACCAGCGCGAACTGGAACAGCATTTGAAAATTTTCCCCATGAACCGGGATCCTTTGCCCATGAGTCTGGATTGGCGTGATGTTAATGGCATCACTCCCGTAAAAAATCAGGGTGAATGTGGTTCCTGCTGGGCTTTCGCCGCCACCGCGGAGATGGAAGCCTTCATCAAGATTTATTATGGCGTGGAGATGGACCTTTCCGAGCAGCAAAGTGTTTCCTGCAATCCTTACGGGGCAGGCTGTAATGGCGGTTGGGCCTCCGCTTCCTACTATGTTTTCCAGCAGCAGGGAGCAGTTACTGAAGGCTGCATGCCTTATCTCAGCTGTGATCCTCCCGTAGCTCCCTGTATTGAGAGCGGCATGAAAAAGTACG
>JAOZJV010000720.1 GCA_029935695.1 Candidatus Krumholzibacteriia bacterium
GTCGTTCTTTTCAAACGGAAAAGATCTGCCGGACTTTTGATCAGGTCGAGCTCCAAAAATAAATCCAGACTCTGACCACCGAGACCCTCAATATCGCAGGCATCCCGGCTGACAAAGTGCCGCAAACGCCCGGCCACCACCGCAGGACAGAACAAATTCACGCACCGTAAGGCACTGGCTTGTTCGTCGCGGCTGACCGGCTCACCGCAAACGGGGCACTGCGTTGGTTCGGCCAGCGGTTCATGATCACCAGCGCGCTTGTCCAACCTCACCTGCAAAATTTTAGGGATGATGTCGCCACCCTTGACCACAACCACCTGGTCACCGGGACGAATATCCTTGCGCCCCATTTCATCCCAGTTGTGAAGCGTTGCCCTGCTGACAGTGCTGCCGGCCAAAGAGACCGGCTCCAGCTCGGCAACGGGAGTGATCACGCCAGTGCGCCCCACCTGAAGGGTGATATTTTTGAGAGTCGTTAACGCTTGCTCAGCAGCAAATTTGAAGGCCAGACCCCAGCGTGGCGCTTTGGCCGTGGATTTCAACCGGGATTGAGCCTTCCGGTTGTCCACCTTGATCACGGCGCCATCAATCTGATAATCCAGTTCTCCCCGCAGGGATTCAAGCTCTTGAAGGTGAAGGGCCAGTTCCTCGGGTAGGGAAGCCACCCTCAGGAAAGGGTTGGTGGGCAATCCCAAGGCATCAATGGCTGCCATTTCAGCTTGATGGTCCGGAAACTCCTGGATTATTTCCACTTTGGGAGCAAACAAATCAACATCTTCACTTTTTTCAGAAGAGCTTTCCTCAATTCTCATTCCGTCAACCAGTGGAAAAATCTGGTAGAAGAAAATGGACAGCCCGCGGCGGCGCACCTCTTCGGTGTCCAGGGTTTTTAAAGTGCCAGCGGCAGCATTGCGCGGGTTGGCCAATTCCTGTTGCTCGAGCTGTCGACGCTGCTCATTCAGTTCTGAAAAACGACTCAGAGTGAAATAGGCTTCCCCACGAATTTCGAATTCTGTTGTGGCGGAGCTGGGAAAAAAAGTGCGCCA
Organism: Candidatus Krumholzibacteriia bacterium; assembly: GCA_029935695.1. Taxonomy (GTDB): domain Bacteria; phylum Krumholzibacteriota; class Krumholzibacteriia; order LZORAL124-64-63; family LZORAL124-64-63; genus LZORAL124-64-63. The sequence goes on from JAOZJV010000720.1 coordinate 1,047, forward strand.
GTTCGCAGGCAGCTCCAAAGGAATTTCTTTAAACGAAGCCACGTTGGCCGTGATCACATCACCTTGCCGGCCGTCTCCCCGGGTTAGCGCCAGCACAAACTTTCCGTCACGATAACGAGCCGCCACTGCCACCCCATCCATCTTGGGCTCGACGGTGTAAGTGACTTCATCCTGACCGAGGCCCCGGCGCACACGCTGGTCGAAGGCTTCCACTTCCCGCAGATCATAACTGTTTTGAAGGCTGAGCATGGGCGCGGAATGTGGTGCGCTGGGAAAATTCTCATCGCGGTCGCTGCCCACCTGGGCCGTGGGGCTGTCTTCACGCCTGAATTCGGGCCAGGCTGCTTCCAGATCCTGAAGCTCCTGGTCCAATTGATCGTACTGCTGGTCGCCGATTTCAGGCTGACTCTGCTGATAATACAGACGATTATGGCGCTGGATTTCTCCACGCAATTGTTCTATTCGCAGCAGAGCCTGCTTCCGATCCATCGCAACTCCGGGCCCGGATAAGGGTTAAAAGGATTCCAAAAGGGTGACATGAAGTTTGGCCAGATCAAAATCAACCGTGCCGGGAAAACCCACCGCCAGGCTGATGTCGCCACCCGGTGTGCGGGCCAGAATTCCCAGGCCAAAACCACGGGGCCATCCTTTTTGCATGGTGCGGCGATCCGGTCGATCCGGCAAGGGGTCACTGGTTGAAAATTCAAAATACCCCAGGTCATAGAAAGTGTAAAGACGAGAGGCTCCCGCCCGTCCAATTCGCATTTCAAGTGCGCCCCAGGCTGCCTGCGAGCCATGGAATTCATCTTCCCGATAGCCCCGCAGGGTGGCCGCACCGCCAAACCGGAATTGCTCGGAAAGAGGCACTTCCTGGGCTCCACCACTCAGTTGGCGATAAGATCCCCGGCTGAACAGGCTGAGGGTGTGGCTGAGCCACCACTCACCCGACAAATCGCCGGTAAAAATGCGCTGGGTGATGGCTTCACCCAACTGAGGATTTGGGGCGTTGCCGTCTTCATCCTCAGTCCGAAGG
>JAOZJV010000721.1 GCA_029935695.1 Candidatus Krumholzibacteriia bacterium
GTGGAAAGTGGGTTCCGCTGATATGGGCGCTGCGGGTGAATACATTCTGCACGTGGTCGAAGGCGGAGCCTCATCAGCAGATGGCCAGGAAATTCCGTCGGTGACCCGCATGGCCGGCGTCTACCCCAACCCGTTCAACCCCCAGACCACGGTGGCGTTTGAGTTGGCCGAGGCTGCTGCTGTGAACCTCGCGGTGTACGATCTGACCGGGCGACTGGTGGCAACACTGGTCAGGGAGACATATCCCGCCGGTCGTTACCGGCAGGTGTGGCGCGGTAAGGACGACTCCGGCCGGCAGGTGGCCAGCGGGATGTATGTGGTCAGAATGCGCGCGGGCAATGCCACTGATTTGAAGAAGGTTATGCTGGTCAAGTAGAGGGAGTGACCAGACAAACCTTATCACGGGCCCCGGGCAGGACTTGCTCGGGGCTTTGTTGTCTCAACTCCCACATCCAATTTTGCAGACCGAAGTGGGGTTGGTTAGGTAAAGCCGCAATATTAAGGGATCACCGGACTGAACAATTGCCCAAATGGTCGATGATGTTTTGCCTGGGATTGTTGGTTGTGGTAATGTGCAAAAGGCTCTGAGATTGCGTAAGGCTACCACGCCGATTTTTCCCTTCACCTATTGATGACTTTTTACGCATGTACTTGCCTGCCTTTTTCCGACATCTCGAAAGGGCTACTATTGTGTAGCCAGGAGGTGTTGAAGTGAGTACTCCCCGTCGTCGTTTTAGCCGAGAGCTCAAACTGGAAGCAGTCCGCCGGGTCCAGGAAACCGGCCGTACGCAGGGCCAGGTTGCCGAAGAGTTGGGTGTCAGTGCGAATACTCTCTGTCGCTGGATAAAGCAGTTTCGGACCGAGAAAGCTGAACCATTCCCAGGTAAAGGCCGTCAGGCCAGTCAAGCCGCCTTGATTAGCCGCCTTCGGCGTGAGAACGAACGGTTACGCAAAGAGCGGGACTTTCTAAAAAAACTTCCGCCTACTTCGCTGCGAAAAGCGGGTCCGATACCGGGTGATCGCGGACCATGTCGGCAAGTATCCGGTTGGCATGATGTGCCGAGTACTCCGGGTAAGTTATGCTGGTTTTTGGTGTTGGCGTCGTGATCCAGTTGGGAAAAGAGAGCGGGCCAATAAACGTCTGATGGCTCAAATCTCGGAAGTTTTTCTTGAGAGCGGTCGCACCTATGGCAGCCCAAGGGTGCACAAGGAGTTGCAGAAAAGAGGAGTTCCTTGCAGTCGTGAGCATGTTTCGTATCTGATGCGGAACCATGGGCTCCGAAGCCGGCATTACAAACGCCCAAGGGGGCTGACCCAAGTAGACCGATGCCGCGCAGCGGCTCCGAATCTTGTGGATCAGTACTTCCATACTGATCGTGTGAACTCGATCTGGATGTCGGACATCACGTACATCCCAACCGGAGAGGGTTGGCTCTACTTGGCGGCAGTGATGGATCTGTGTACGCGAAAGATAGTTGGTTGGTCGTTAAAGGATACGCTGGCGACAGAGATCACGTTGGAGGCTCTTGATCGGGCTGTGGCGATCGAAAACCCAGCCAAGGACTTGATACACCATTCCGACCGCGGGGTGCAATATAGTAGTTTGAGGTATCAGCACCGGCTGTGGCAAAATGGGATGATGTGCAGCATGAGCGGGAAGGGCAACTGTTACGACAATGCGGTCATAGAGAGTTTTTTCCACACACTGAAGGTGGAACGGGCGAACTGGAAAAAGTACCGGACGAAGCAGCAAGCTGAAGAAGATCTCAACTGGTGGATCGGTTCGTGGTATAATCCAAAGAGGCTTCACTCGAGCCTGGGCTATATGAGCCCGAACGAGTATGGAAAAGAGAAGAAGGTTGCTTAACTAATTGTCGGAAATACACGGGCAAGATCAACCTGATGAAATTGTGATCGAAGTTGTGGAAAACATCGTTTACGAAACGGGAATGCAACCTGTGGCACCAAACCCGTTCAACCCAACGACCCAGATCAGGTTCACTTTGAAAGATCCGGAGCAGGTGGTGATTTCAATCTACGATATCCGAGGACGCAAAGTCGTTGATTTGGTTGATG
>JAOZJV010000169.1:0-2721 GCA_029935695.1 Candidatus Krumholzibacteriia bacterium
TCAGGGCTATTTCACAGATCTGGATCTGGATGTCCGGCTGGTCGCCGGTGGACCAGGAATTTCGGTCGCGGATGAGGTTGTTTCGGGACGTGCAGCCTACGGAGTGCTGGCCTCTGAATTGGTCAGGGAACGTGCCCTTGGTCAACCCGTGGTTCTTCTTGCGGTCATTTTTCAACATTCGCCCCGGTCCATAATTGTCCGGGCTGATTCTCCGATTCAACACCCTGCCGACCTGGTCGGTCCGCCGTTCATGCTCAACCGCAGCGAGGACGCGGAGTTCCTGGCCATGTTCAAGGTAGAGGGTGTTGCCCTCGACAGCCTGAATATTCTGGACAAAAACAAAACGGCCATCGACAAGCTGCAAACAGGTGAGATTGCGGGCATGAATGGCAGCATTGCCAACCAGCCCTTTACTCTCCAAAAAATGGGTGTTCCCGTGCGCCTGATCAGGCCCGAAGACTACGGTATCGATTATATCGGAGACAGCCTTTTCACTTCGGAACATGAGCGCAAAGAGAACCCTCGTCGCGTAGCTGCCGTCAGGGACGCCGTTCTGAAAGGCTGGCGCTATGCCCTGGACAATCCGAATGAAACAATTACCTACATTTTGGCGAACTACGAGACCGGCAAGACCCGAGAGCAACTGCTCTTCGAGGCGGCGGCCTTGCGATCGATAATATTGCCGGATTTGATAGACCTGGGTCACATCAGCCACGGCCGTTTGGGTCGTACGTTTGATTCGTATGTTGGCCTGAATCTGGCGCCGTCCCTGCCCGGGATAGAAGGCATGATACATGACCCCGGGCATGGCCGTCTGTTTTCCCGGCGCACTCTCATTTTTCTGGCTCTGGTGTTGGTTTTGGCGCTGGGAGTATCCGGAATTCTCATTCTCTTCAATCGTCAACTGCGCCTAAAAGTGATGGCACGAACCAGTGAATTGGCCAATGCCAACAACTCCCTGGTCCAGGAGATCGAAGACCGTATCAAGGCCCAGGAAGAAGTGGCAGAGAGCGAGCGGTTGTACCGCAGTCTGATCGAGTCCACCCACGCAGTCTCTTTCGAAATTAATCTGGCTACAGGTCGTTTCTCCTATCTAGGGCCGCAGACCCAGAACCTTTTTGGCTTCCCGCCGTCCCACTGGCAAACCTTTGACGACTGGTTTGAATCCGTGCATTCGGATGACCGTAAGCGGGCCAAGACGTATTGCCAGCTTGAGACCGCCCAGGGGTTGGATCACGAATTGGAATACCGCCTTGTGCACGCCGATGGATCTCTGGTCTGGGTGCGAGACGTCATCAGCATCATCAGCAAAGACGGCAGACCGTTTCGGGCCGTGGGGTTCATGATTGATATTACCCAGGCCAAGGAGGCCGATGCGGCCAGGGAAAAAATTGAAATAATTCAGAAACAGTCCCAGAAAATGGAAGCCATCGGGATGCTGGCTGGTGGCATCGCCCACGACCTGAACAACCTGCTGTTGCCGATTCTGGGCCACGCTGAAATTCTGGCTGAAGACATGTCACCGGACGATGCTCGCCAGGAATCTGTAAAAATTGTGCATTCCGCGGCAGAGAAGGCTCGCGATCTGGTCCGCCAGTTGTTGGCGTTTGGTCGCAAGCAGGTGCTAGAGGTTCAACCCATAAATTTGAGCAAGGTCATTGCTGATTTTGTACCGCTTTTGCACCGGACGATAACCGAGAACATCACGATCACCACTAAACTCGATGATCAATCGCTGCCGGTCAGAGCTGATGTGGGCCAGATTGAGCAGGTGGTCATGAATCTGGTCATCAATGCCCAGGACGCCATGCCTGATGGTGGTCGACTGACCATTGAAACCGATTTGGTCATGCTGGATGACGAATATTGCGGCCAGCGGCCGGAAGTGGTACCTGGGCAATATGTTATGATGGCTATTACTGATACGGGCTCCGGCATGGATGAACACACGCGCGCCCACGCATTTGAGCCGTTTTTTACGACAAAGAGCCTCGGTCGGGGTACGGGTATGGGCTTGGCATCCATTCACGGAATTGTCCACCAACATGGCGGGCATATCTGGGTGTATAGTGAAATGGGTAGAGGAACGACCTTTAAAATCTATTTTCCGGTCCTTGCCGACACCGCAGAAAGCCAAGTGGAAACAGACATGCCCCGGGCTGTCCCGAAAGCCAAGGAATTGCTCGTGGGAACAGAGACCCTTTTGCTGGTCGAGGACGATCCCCAGGTTCGCCAGTACCTCAGCCGGATCGTAGAAAGACTGGGTTACAAAGTGCACATTGCTGCCGACGGCGAGGAGGCAGTCGCCAAGGTCGACGAGCTAGCCGGTGCCGTTGACCTGGTGCTTACCGATGTCATCATGCCTCGGATGTCGGGACGTGAAGTCAGCGAGCGGGTAGGGGAAATGTATCCGGAAACCCGTTTCCTGTTCATGTCCGGCTACACCAACAACGTGATTGTGCGCCAGGGAGTGCTGGATGACGGGGTTTCCTTCATTCATAAACCGTTTTCGCGCGAAGAGTTGGCCGAAAAACTGCGGGCAGTTCTGGATGATACTGGTGGCGATCAAACGCTTTAGTCCTCCCCTCGCCGCCCTGGAAACCATACAAATCTTCTAGGTTTTTCTTGCGTCACTAGACGTCAGTCCGCTTATTAGGCGCTACAAACTTTCTTAGTTGAGACATATCCTGCGAAGCAGAATTCAAAACCTTGGGTTTGTCT
>JAOZJV010000169.1:2731-7408 GCA_029935695.1 Candidatus Krumholzibacteriia bacterium
GCTTGATAGTATCATCCCATCGGTCTTCCACTTACCGTCAAACCATGCTTAACCGCCTAAATTCTGGTTTATTTGGATTTTTCAGTATTCCATACAATTCTTCTAGGTTTTCCTTGCGCCACCAGGCATCAACCAACTTATTAGTTGCCACAAACTTTCTTAGCCGAGACATATTCTGCGAAGCAGAATTCAAAACCCTGGGTTTGTCAGAAGCTAAGTGATCCTTACTCGCCCACCTCAGAGCTCAATGCTCAAGGAGTCAAAAATGCAAACGTCCACCCAGTCTGCTTTCACACCAAAGATGACGAAATTATTTCTGCTGCCAGTGATTTTCGGCATCTTCCTGTCGATGACCGGTACCCCAGCCCAGGCCCAAAACACACCCCGAACCGACCTCCCCGGTGGCATCATGGATAAACCATATCTCATTGGCGAAACCGGCCGAGTCTCCGTCGGGGGTTACATGGACATGGAATTTGAATGGAATGAAGGCGGCCAAAGCACCTTCGACCAGCACCGTTTCATTCCTTTTATCACTGGACATGTTTCTGACCGGGTCACTGTCTCAGCTGAAATCGAATTTGAGCACGGTGGGAACCTGAGTGCCGATGGCGGCGACGGGGAAATCAAACTCGAATATGCCGTGATGGATTTCAAAATTTCCTCTGCCTTTAATTTCCGCGGAGGTGTCATTCTCAGTCCTCTCGGATCTTTCAACCTTCTCCATGACAGCCCACTGAATGACCTGACCGCACGGCCCGTTGTCAGCCGCCAACTCATCCCCTCAACACTCAGCGAATCGGGTATGGGCTTTTTCGGTGATACTCCCGTGGGAGAAGAAGGTGCTCTCAGCTACCAGGCCTACTTCGTCAACGGATTCAATGAAGACATCATCAATAGTGATAATAAACTGCGTGTTCGTGGTGGACGAGGCAGCCAGAAGAAAGACAACAATCAGGACAAGGCCCTCACTGCCCGTCTGGGTTACAGCCCCTCTATTGGCACCAACTTCGGAGCCTCCATTCACACTGGTAAATACGACAACAACGATGAGCACCGCCTGACCATTTCTGCCCTGGACGCAAAAGTTGTTTTTGGTCCGCTGGAATTTCAGGGCGAGTTGGCTTCCATCAAGGCCGACATGGATCAGGGCATCAACCCTGACACCGCCGAAAGCCAAATAGGTGGATATGCCCAGGCCAACTACCACGTTCTGCACGATGCACTCATGAAAGGATCTGTTGTCACTCTGGTGGTGCGCGGCGACTGGATCGATTACGACAGCGACGTGGAAGGTGACACCGAAGAAGGAATCACCTTTGGTGCCAACTTCCGACCCACCGAAGAAACCGTTTTCAAGTTTGATTACAACCTGAGCAAAGCAACCCCCGCATTGGGCGAAAAGGGCGATGCCAAAGGTCGTTTCTTCTTCTCCTTAGCCACCTATTTCTAAAATGAAAATCATCCACAGCACATGGATCATCTTCACCATTCTGGGCACCCTTGTTTGGGGTGCCCAGGCCCTGGCCGATGATCTGACTGTAAGCCCTGACGGACCCGAACATGTCAAAATTTACCTGGATTTGGATGAAGCCCTGAACAAGGTCTTTCCCAATGCAGATAAAATCTGGACTGAAGAATGGCAGCTCACAGCAGCTGAAAAACAGAGCCTGGAATTTGCTCTTGGCTGGCGCCTGACTGAAGAAACCTTCGTTTTTTACAAGGCTTCCCATAAAGGCAAGGAACTGGGGTACGCTATGGTTGATCAACAACGTGGCCGCTTCAAACCCATCACCTTCATGGTTCAGGTTTCACCTCTGGGCAAGGTCGGGCGAGTTGAAGTCATGATCTACCGGGAGTCCCGTGGAGATGGTGTTCAACGGCAGCGTTTTCTGAAGCAATTCCGAGGCAAAACCACCAGCGACCCTATTCGAATGAACCGCGACATTACTGTTCTCAGCGGAGCCACCATGTCCAGCCGTGCGCTTACGGCCGGAGTGAAAAAGGTTCTGATGCTGGTTCAGACGAGGTATCTGAATGACTAAGACCGTACGGAATATTCGCAGGAAAATTCTCGCATGGCACAAGGTCATCGGACTCATTGTTGGTTTGCCGATGATTTTCACCGTAGTAACTGGTGTTCTCCTTCAATACCCACAACTGCTGGGACCGGCAACGGAAATCACTACGGCTGTTGTTATAGACCCTCAGCAGGCAACCCATTGGATGCGTGGTTCGAACTTTGGCCTGCACCACTCCTTTGATCAGGGTTTAACCTGGCAGGAGGCGCCTTTGATGTGGTCTCCCGGAAGTATTCGCAGGCTGGTATTTTCACCCACCAACCCAAGCCAGGTTTATGCCCTGGGAACTGATGCGCTGCTGGTCAGTGAAGACTCCGGCCGTATTTGGGAACTGCTCGAAATGAGAACTTCTGAAAAACAGACCTGGGAACAATTGATCGACCTCAGCGTGGAGGATGACGCTTCACTGCTGGTTTTAACCGACATCGGATTTCTGCGCAGCCCTGACCTGGGTCAAACCTGGTTTGCTCAAAATCTGAATTCCGGAAATAGTCAATCCAGCGCTGCCACTCTGGTTCACAATCTTCATACCGGACATTGGCTCGAAATTGCTGGACCATGGAGTATCACAGCTACCGCGGTGGGTGGAGTGCTGCTTGTTTTTTCTGGGTTTTCTCTGGTGATGATCAAAAGAAAGAACGGGAGAAAGCAAAATGCTTAAAGTCCTACTCTTGGTGTTTTCTGTGACGTTACTGGCCTCGGTCAATCCCAGTATGGCCGACAACTCATTACCTGAAACCGTCCTGCATGAAGAAGCCCGGTTCCTCATGGGAACCATGGCCCGTATTCAGGTTGCAGCCTCCACTACCGAAAGGGCGGCCCTATGCGCTGCGGCTGGTTACCGTGCTCTCGATCTGGCCGATTCCATTTTCAGTACCTGGCGGCCAGACAGTGAAATCACTTTTATCAATGACCATGCAGGCCTGGGTGTTGTTAAAATTTCTGATGCCATGGCTAAAGTATTGTCAGCCGCGTTGCAAGTTTCCACTGCCAGTAATGGCGCTTTTGACCCAACGGTTTTACCACTTGTTGAACTATGGAGGTTTCGCCAACCGGAACCTGGTCCACCCCCTTCAGATTCCGCCATTCGAAAAACCCTGAATGCCATCGGAACCCATCATGTGATTTACCAGGCCAATGACCAAACGATAGAGTTCACTCACCCCAAAACACGGTTGGATTTTGGGGGAATTGCCAAGGGTGCTGCCCTCGACCAGGCTGCAGATGCGATGATGAAAGCAGGTGCAGTGGGCGGGATTATTGATCTTGGTGGTGGGTTATTGGTATTCGGCCAAGGCCAGGATCACATGATTGGGGTGGTCAACCCCTTGGATTCCACCCAGCCACTTGATGTTATTCCACTGTCAAACGGATCGGTTGCCACCTCGGGTCAATACGAAAGGTTTCGTGTTCATGAAGAAAAAACCTGGGGGCACATTCTGGACCCGCGTTCTGGCAAGCCATGTGATCAGGCGCTCAGCGTCACAGTTATCACCGAGTCGGCTTTGCTAGCCGACGCCCTGGCGACAGCCTGTTTTGTCCTTGGGCCTGAAGACGGATTGTTTTTGCTGGAATGCACGCCGGGGTGTGAAGGGTTGATTGTGTTTGAGTCAGAGGACGGGATGATGCAACGATTATCGACCTCGGGCTTGCCATCCATAAACTGAGTTGAGGACTGCCAGGAAGAGGACAATTGTGAAAAATTTGAAATAGTTCCTGTTCTGGTCGAACTTCCTCTGAACGGAACTACCGTGCGCATGGTTGAAATTGACATCGACCCTGACACTTACAATGAAATCGAATTCGACGTCCACTGTCCTTCAGGCACTGGATCTGAAGATCAGGCTTTTCTCCTGGAACATCCTGAGTTTGAAGACAGAGACGAAGACGGCGATGACTTGGATGAAAACTGAGATTAGAAACTGATTGTCAAAAGTGAGGAACTGGAAGGCAGGCCATTGGGCCTGTCTTCCTTTTTCTGGTATGATATACTCAAAAAATTGTAACTGTATTGGAGACAATGTGGACGGACTTTTTTGGTAGGGACCGGAGTTGCTGTATGGACATGATCACAATTTTTGGGTTGGCCGTAGCTCTGGCCATGGATGCATTTGCCGTCGCCCTTGGGACGGCTATTTCTCTACCCACATTGACGGGTCGTCACCTTTTCCGATTCAGTTGGCACTTTGGTTTATTCCAGGCGTTGATGCCGATCATCGGCTGGTACGGTGGTATGACAATTCAGAAATGGATTGTTGCAGTTGACCACTGGGTTGCATTCGCGCTGCTGGGTTTCATCGGTGTCCGGATGTTGTGGGAAGCCTTTCACCAGAAAGAGTCCGCCCAAAAAGGCGACCCTACAAAGGGATGGTCATTGATCGTACTATCGGTAGCCACCAGTATTGACGCTTTAGCCGTGGGGCTGACCCTGGCCATGCTGGATGTTTCGATCTGGTTGCCGTCGTTGATTATTGGCTTGGTAGCCGGTGTTTTGACCATCGCCGGCATGCTGATGGGCCGCCGCCTTGGCAAACAATGGGGAAAGCGTGTCGAAGTTCTCGGCGGTTTGGTTTTGATTGGCATCGGCGTGAAAATT
>JAOZJV010000170.1 GCA_029935695.1 Candidatus Krumholzibacteriia bacterium
TCACCGAAACCCGTCGCCGGGGTGGTCGCGTTATTGCAGTAGGAACCACCAGCTTGAGGGTGCTTGAATCAGTGAAACGTATGGGCCTTGAAATGCCCGGTGATGACCAAAGGGTGTTTGAATCTTCCACCGGCAATCCTGATCCTTTCTTCACCGGCACTGCTGAAAAACTGGACGACAGCTGGCAGGTCACCGGCATGACCCGCCTTTTCATCCAACCACCGGACCGCATTTCCGCCGCCGATGGTCTGCTGACAAATTTCCATCTGCCGGGCTCATCGCTGTTGATGCTGGTGGCGGCTCTGTCCAGCGACAAGGCCTGGCGTGAGGCCTATGCTCATGCCGTGGCTACGAAAATGCGTTTTTACAGCTACGGTGATTGCATGCTGCTGCTGCCTGGATTGGGCCAGTAATTGCCATCAACGAACCACTACGAATTTCCCCAGAAAATCATCAAATCGGGAATCGTCAGCCTGCACTGAATACAGGTAAATTCCGCTGTTGATCTCCTGATGATTTCTGCTCACCAGATTCCAGCTTGCATGGCCCACCCCGCCCAAACCATCGTGCTCAATGGTCTGCACCAGATCACCAGCCACAGTGAAAATACTAATGGTGGATTGGGATTCCGGCAGGTTGGTGAAGGTGACCCGCACTCCCGTGGGGTCGTTGCCACTGGGGTGCATCTGTTGGTATTCGGCCAGAGCATCCCGGGTCGCCGGGTTGGGGAAGACATAAATATTGGATCCATCACGCTGTCTGTCTTCCGCTGATTGGGCTTCAGTTCCGGGCACGGTGAAATCGAAGGATGAGCCTGGATCTCCGCCCAGGCCAGGACCCATGGGCAAGTTGATTGGGCTTTCATTTCCAGCCAGCAATGCATGGTCGGTGGCTGTCACGGAGTAAAAATAAGTGAACCCGTTATGGATGTTCCGGTCAATGTATTCATGAAATTGAATGGAGTGCTTTTCCCTTACTGAGTTGGTGGCATCGGGGGCTCGGTAAGCCACCATGAAAAAGGTATCCAGGGCAGCCGGATAACTTTCCCACCTGACCAATCCTACATACTCCTGACGAACCTGTCCCTGTGAATTGCGCAAATGTGGCCGCCTGGTCAGCGACCCATCAGGGTCGTTGTCCACAACCTGCTGCATGGCTTCGGCCAGTCCGTCAAATTGTGGATCCGTTAAAATGCGCGGCGTGTAGGATACCACTTCCATTCCGGTGTTGGCACCCAGGGGGATCGTATCAAACACTGTTCCCTGGGGAGATTCCAGAATGGAGACGAAATTATTGACGATGTCGAACTCGGCAATCATCTGCCACAGGCTGGAGGCAGGCCCATTGGTGGCCGAAGACCCAAAGGGCCGGTCCCAATTGTCAGCGCGCCACACCCGGTAACTTTCAAAATCCACTTCGTGTAATCTGATGTCGGGAGTTGTCTGGCTGCGGTCGTCCCAGAAAACATGCACTCGATTATCGGCGGCCCAAAGGCGCAAGCCGGGAGGGGGAGGGGCCATGCCCACCAACCAATTCACGGTGGTCTCATTGCCTTCGACTCCGGTGCAACCCACCTGACCCTCAACACCTTCCTGGTTGCATTTCCACACTCCGTTTTCAAGGGCTGCGTCATCACAGAGGGGCCCAAGTTGCCGGATGCATTCAAAACAATTGTCCATGTTGAACATGGCGCACTGGCGGGTATCGCCTGGGCCAAAATTGTAATAGAACAGTTCATCGTCGGTGACACGGTCTTGCCCCAGCAGCCACTGCGGAGACACACAGCTTGTATCGCCAAAGTCCAGAAAGATGTTGTCGAAAGGATTGACTCCGCCAGGTTCCAAATCAAAATCTTCCCGGCAGAGCATGGTCTCTCTGCCCAGCTCTCCAATTTCAACCAGGTTGTTGGGGTTGCTGATTTGGGGTTGAGCGGCAATGGTGTCGGTCTGAATACCGTACCAGGTCAGCGCTGCTTCGGCGCAATTGGCCAGCAGCCCGGAACGGCCTGGTCCCACCACCATCCCCACCTGAAAATCAAGCGTGCTTCCGGGGGCCAGAGTGGCAAAGGGTCCGGCTGAAACCAGAAAACGAAAATCTCCTTCGCGGGTGGCGTTGGCATCCCAGTCAGCTGGTTCAGCGCTCAGAAGTTCGTACCGCTGAGCATCATTTTGAGGGTCTCCACCCTGTTCAAAGGAGGCCTGGGAGGAAAAACTCTGGAATGTTCGCAACCCCACGTGAGAAGGGGCGGTGCGTTCCGTGGGGTCTGTATCATGACCCAGGAAGAGGACGCCAAAATATCCATCCAGGGGATTTGTCTCGGCATTGTCCCACATATAACCCACTTCAACGGGAACCCAACTGCCGTCCGAGGCGCGAACCGGCCCTCTCCAGGATCCGGCCATGTCATCGTTGAAGATGTCGCCCATGCCCCGCGGACCCAGATCGCTGTCGGCGAAGAAGCCGATAAACACATTGGTGATATCGGTGACGCCGATGTTTTTAATGGTGTAATCGAAACCGACAAAGTCATCCACCTGATCATTTTCCCATTGCATGCAGGTCTGCACCATTTCCAGATTCAAAGGCTGATGATCTGAGAACTCTTCCATGGACAGTCGGGTGTTGTCGTAGTTGGTGCAGACAAACATCTGGTTGCCGATCTGGGCAAAATCCTCATCAATTTCTCCGTCTCCATCATCATCGAAACCATTGAGAATTTCTTCGTCCTGAATCCCGTCTTCATCATCATCGGAACCCGATTCTGGAAATCGTCTGCCGCTGGCGGCCAAATTTCCAGGCGGCCGCAATATTTTCCCGCCCACTCCTTCATACATGGTGTATTGCATGTCGCTCAGAGGTTTCCATTCACTGCGGGGACCTCCTGTGGAAACACGCGGGCCACCCAGCATCACGCCGCCCACCCATAATCCGGCCGAGAAAAGGTACTCATTGCCGGAGCCGGCTGGCCACTGGCAGGAAGGAACTTCGGAAAATGGTTCGGCGGATCCTGGAGTGGACCCAATCAGGCCGGTGTTGTTGATGTTGATGTGGACTTCGCCAACATTCATGACAAAGCTGCCATCGAGAACCATGACGCCGGAGGGATTGTTTGAATTTTCTGCAGGGGGAAGCTCTGAGAAGGCTGAAACTTCAAAGGGAAACAGAAGGCAGAATATTGAAGCAGCCAGAAATAAATGGAGTGCGCCCATGGCTATCCTTTTGTTAAGAGGACTGGCGAACTTCCACAATAAAGTGGAAATGCTCCCCCCCGGGCATTTTCCAAAGCTTATATTTTTAGGATACGGATCCTGGGGTGGCTGCACAAGGGTCCGGGCGCAATTTTATTTTAAAATTTGCCAGGCTTTTGCAGCAAGAATGAATTGAGGCGTCCTGAAAATGTAGTAGAATAGGGCCTGGTTTTGGACCAAGAGAGGAATTGGGAGAGAGAATTAATGCATATTGAGAATTTTTCATTACAAGCCAGATATCAAACCGGCTGCACCCAGGTTTTTTGCCTCACTGTGCCCGACGACTTCAGTAAATTTGAATTTGAAATGGCCTTGGCTGAAAAAATACTGACCACCAAAGAGTTTGACAGATATTGCCGATATCGGGTTCAAAATCGGCGAAATGATATTCTGCTTTCCAGAGTTATATTGCAAATCATCCTTGATAAACTTGGGATCTCAGTCACTGAATCGTTCTGGATAGAGGCCAATTCCCATGGTAAACCTTTTGCCCATTCTGAGAAGGGCAAAGCTCATTTTCATCTCAGCACATCAGATACCGCCGGTATGATTGTCTGGGCATTCAGTCGTGACAGTGTTCTGGGTTGTGATGTGGAATTCATGGGAAAAGATCAGGAGGACATTGCCAAACGGCATTTCGCTCCAGCAGAGGTTACCGGCTACCAGGGGTTAACCGGCCTGGAAAAGAAGCACCGGTTTTATGAAATTTGGACTATGAAAGAATCGGTAATTAAGGCCGATGGCCGCGGTCTGGCAATCCCTCTTGATTCATTCTATTTCCAGTTTGATCAGGCACAACCGTGCTTTCACTTGGTGGACAAAACAAAAGGCCCAAATGAAGGCCCATGGCAAACACACAGTTATCGACCTGATGATTCACACCAGGTTGGCGTTGCGGTTTTTTCTGCAAAACCAGTAGTATTTGATTGCCACCACCTGAGCTTGACAAGTCTGGACTCTGATTGGACTCAACCCTGGTGTTTTCATTTGGATTCTGGTGAAAGAGATAAAGACAATTCTTCGATGTTCGCTGCTTTTGACCCAACTGCCAGACCCACCAGGCCTGGCGACCAGCAAGAAACTTAATTCCTGTGGTGGCAGATTATTGTTGGTAAAGCCTGTTGCTATTGCGTAAGCTGGTCAACAAATTGCCATCATTAATCCATCGTGATTTCCCTGTTGAACGTAAAGGACAAAAGCCTTGGCCGATCACTGCCTCGACACACCTTTCAGTTTTGCCATTAATTCCACGGCCACCGATTGCGCTGCCCGTCGCGGGCGCCTGGTCACCGGTCATGGCCCTATCGAGACGCCGGTTTTCATGCCCGTTGGCACCGTGGGCACGGTCAAAGCCGTCACCTTTGAATCCGTTTGGGAAACAGGGGCGCGCATCATCCTTGGCAACACCTACCACCTGTATCTCCGGCCCGGTCACGAACTCATCCAGCGCATGGGCGGCTTGCACCGGTTCCAGGGCTGGGATGGCGCTCTTCTCACCGACAGCGCCGGCTTCCAGGTTTTCAGTCTTGGCGATTTGAACAAAGTCACTGAAGATGGAGTGGAATTCCGATCTCATCTCGATGGCAGTAAACATTTCTTCAGCCCCGAAGTCAGCATGGAGGCCCAGCTCAATTTGGGTTCGGACATCGTCATGGCTTTTGACCAGTGCGCCGCTTACGGAGTCAGCCGTCAGGATGTGGTGGCGGCTTTGGACCGGACCACCCGCTGGCTTGTGCGCTGCAAGGAAGTTTTTGGTGGGCGCACCATGCGTGAAGGATGGGAACGGGTTCTCTTTGGCATCATGCAGGGTGGCGTGCACGAAGATTTGCGCCGGCAAAGTGCCGCTGAAATTGTGGAGCTCGATTTGCCTGGTTATGCCGTGGGCGGGCTGTCGGTGGGTGAGCCTACCGAAGCCATGCGGGAGATGACCGAACTGGCAGCAGGACTGCTTCCCGAAGACAAACCGCGCTACCTGATGGGTGTCGGCTTTCCCGATGACATTGTTGAGAGCGTGGCCATGGGCATCGACATGTTCGACTGTGTGCTGCCCACACGGATGGCGCGCACTGGCACGGTGTTGACCAGGGACGGGCGCCTGGTTGTGAAAAATCAGGAATATGCCGAAGACAACCGACCTTTGGATGATGAATGCGGCTGCCCTGTTTGCGCCCGGCATTCCCGGGGTTATATCCGCCACCTTTTCAAGGCCAATGAAATTCTGGGGCCCACCCTGGCCACCATACACAATCTTCATTTTTATCAGGAGCTGATGGCCGGTGTGCGCGCTGCCATTGAAAAAGGTGAGTTCAAACCATTCGCCCGGGAAGTGACCCGGCGGTGGCAAGAGGGAGAGCAGGCGCGGCTGGCTCAAGTGAAAAGCCGCCAGCCAGGTGGGCGCAAAGGGCGCCGCTAATTTCCCAGCTGTCCCTGCATCATCAGCAGGGCCTGGTTTTGCGGATCCAGGGACAGTGCCAGCTCAAGGGCAATATTACCCGCTTCCTTCTGCCCGTTTTCATGACAGATCACTGCCACCAGGGTCCATAACCTGGCACTGGCTACCACACCGGACTGTGTTTTCAACGATTGAGCCAACTCCACAGCTCGTTGGGATTGACCCAAAGCCCGGTCAGCCTGCAACAGCAGGAGGGTGCCTTGCAAATCGATTTTATCCGGCCACAAAGGTGCCATCAATTGTTGAACGTCGGCCCATTGTCTGTTTTCCATAAGAGCGTAACAAAGAGCAAATCGACTTTCCTGGGATGGTTTTTCAGAGAAATCTTTTTGAAGTTTTTCAATGAAGGTCAGCAGTTCGTCGCCACTCAAACCGGCAGCAAGATTCGGACCCAGGGTACCAGAAGAATCCGGAGGGCTGAAAGACCATTTTTGCGGTTGATGTATAAACTCTGTGGTGATGTTGGGTTCGCTGCGAATCAGCATGGCCAAACGAGAAATTTCCTTGTTACCTGGAGATAAATCTCCCGCCAATTTCAAATCTTTTTGCGCTGCTTTGCTCTGGCCCCGGTGCAGCTGAACCAAGGCCCGGTTGTACAAACCAGAAGTGGATCCAGGAGCCAGTTCAAGAGAATTGTTCAAGACTTTAAGGGCTTCATCGTAGTGTCCCATTTCAGCCAGAATAACACCCTGCAAACGCCAGGAAGCAGCATCCTCAGGTTGCATCAGGAGGTACCGCGTCAGCAGTTCATGGCTTTCCTGAAAAGCTTCACGATTGTAGCACAATGTGGCCAGCAGACGGATCACCTGAGGGTCCTGGCGGTCAGCTCTGGTCAGCAGAACATCAGCCTCGCGCAAGTCCTTTTCCGCCAATGCGGGTTGGTCCAGCAGCGTGTGGGCGTACCCCCGCAGGGCCAGGGATGATAGGGGGCGGATACCTTTGGTATTGCAGGCCGTGAGAGTTTCAATGGCATCTTTGCCGTATTTTTCCAATTTGTTTTTCCCGAAAGCCCGTTCCATATAAGCCACCCGGTTGGCGGCATAAGCGAATTCACTGCCGCCAAGGAAAAAATCATGATACCCGAGGAAATGAAAATTCCCGCTTTCTTCCTGTCCAAAAATCGGGGTGTAACCCATGGTGATTCTGGAAGGGTAAAAGCAAAGAAATGGCCGGCTCATCAAGCTCCCGAAATAGCAGGACCAGGCTTTTTCTTTTTCGCCAAAATGTTCCCGGATGCGTCCCATGTCCTGCCAGAATCGGTATCCCAGGTGCGGGGGATATTCAAAGTTCCTGGCACGCTTGCCAAAATGGCGCAAGGCGCGGGATTTGTTGCCTTGTTTCATGTGGGTCATATCCCAAACCCATTGCCGGCAAAAATCAGAATCGGCGTGGTCAAGGTTGTGTTTCGTCCGGTACATGCTCCCACCTGAAAAGCCTCTGATAGGCAGGTTCCATTTTTGAAATTGGTTGGCTTTGTCCCGGGCTTCAGCATCAAACCCTTGATCCACCAAAAGCAAAGCTTCCAGAAGCAAGGCTTCCCGGCCCGCATCATGAGTTCTGTATTCATCATTTGCCATCATCGCCAGGGCGGTTTTTACGTTGTGCCGGCTTTCGCTGAATAGGCCTTTGTCCCGCATTAACCAGGCACGATCCAGCAACATGCGCAATTCCATGAGGTGGAGTTCTTTGCTTTTTTCTGGAGTCAA
>JAOZJV010000722.1:0-1300 GCA_029935695.1 Candidatus Krumholzibacteriia bacterium
ACACCGATCAGTCCCAGCGGTGAGGCCCACTCGCCAATAAAAAGCCCCAGCAGAATGCCCAGTCCTAGGCCCAGTAAAACGCGGGTCGACAGGCTGAGAGATTTCAGACGAGACACAAGTTCTCTTTTCGATATTATTGTGACAGTATGACAGCAGGGCCACATTATCCCAGCCCGCCTGTTTTTTCAATCGGTGGTCCGGCATCGCTTAATCCCATCATGCCGAAAATCAGGGGATGCTGGCAACTTCATATTCGGTCAATATCCTTGCCATTGATCTGCCTTTACCGAGAGCGTGGAAATGATCCGACCATCCCGTCACATGATCGCCTGGACCCTGGGGCTTCTGGCCACTGTTCTGCTGACTTTTCAGCAGAACGGTTTTGCGGCCGAAAATGTGCAATCCGACCTGGAGCCCTTTCGTGGGCTGTTCATTACCGAGATCACTCTTGCCGGCAACCATGTCACCAAGGACTGGGTCATTGGCCGGGAGATCTGGGCCAGCGAAGGCCAGGAACTGGACCCGGAGGTGATCCTCGCTGATGTGACCCGACTGGAAAACCTGGCCATCTTCGGTTCGGTTCTGGTCATACCAACGGCGGTCGAGGGTGGTGTCTCTCTCAACTATATTTTTACGGAAATGCCCTGGATAATTCCATACCCAGCCATGAGTTACACGGAGGAAAATGGTTTTTCGATTGGCGTCGGTGTTGCTTCACCCAATTTTGCCGGCAAGGACATCATGCTCTCGGGCTCTGCGGTTTTTGGCGGCACCACTATGTACAAGTTTTCGGCCAGTAACCCCTGGATCACAGGCAATCATGTTTCGGCCGGTATTACAGCCTGGCATCAGACCCGTCGCAACGTCCTGCTGGATTTTGACCAGACAACGGATATGGCAGCCTTCAATATTGGTAAATACGTGGGTGAGAACGGCCGGCTGAAATTCCACGGCGGTTTCTACGGCGTCGGCAGTGACCAACCCGGCCATACCCTGGATCCCGACAACTATGATGAGTTGTGGTTTGGTGCTTTTACCGCGGGCTATGATGGTCGCGATTCCTGGCGGGTACCACACGAAGGGTGGCACAACGAAGTCGCCCTGCTCTATATCGGGGGAGACGCCAACACCTGGACCTGGGGCCTGGATGTGCGTCGCTACCAACCGGTTGGTGAGCGCCACACCTTGGCTACGGGGCCCTACCTGGGACTGCAGTCCGGCACGGTGGGCGAAGATATTCCGGAGCATCTGCAGTATTTTATCGGTGGTGCCAATAGTGTTCGTGGCTATGAACTGGAAT
>JAOZJV010000722.1:1310-2071 GCA_029935695.1 Candidatus Krumholzibacteriia bacterium
GAAACGTTGGGCAAAGAATTATTCGGCAAAAACCAGTTCCTCTACACTTTGGAATACCGCTACCTGGCGATTCCCATCCGCCCTATCGAATTCTTCAAGTGGACGTTCAGCCTGGGGCTTGAGCTTGCTACCTTCGGTGATGTGGGTGTGGCCTGGAGCCATCCGCACGATTTCAACCTTGATCGGACCCGCAGCGGCTATGGCGTGGGGGCCCGGCTGCTGGTGCCCGGTCTGGACAGTCTGAGGTTTGACATCGCCAGGAACGAAAACGGAGAAACTGTCTTCAACTTCGGCGTCCGGGCGATATTCGACGAACGCAAAAAGCGGGTGCGATGAAGTGCAGCCCGTGCCAGGATCGACACGAATGGCAAAAACGGCTGTTGACAATTATCTGTCTCTGAGCTTGATTATGCCGTCCAAAGTAATTAACTGTATTTTTTTTTCAAGGGAGAGAAAAATCATGAATAGCAAAAGTATAACCGTCAAGACAACGACTACTCTGGTCTTTAGCTTGGCCCTGATCACCGGCCTGTTCACCGCTGTTGCGCCTGTCCAGGCCCAGGATGATCAGTACGTGGAACTGATGCGCCAGGACTTGCGCACTGATAAAACGGCCCTGATGACAGTGGGGATGGATCTGACCTCCGAGCAGAGTGACGTATTCTGGCCCATCGTGCGGGACTATCAGAATGATTTGACCAAGATCGGTGACAGGCGCATCGCCATGATCAAGGACTATGCGGAAAACTACGAGACCATGA
>JAOZJV010000723.1 GCA_029935695.1 Candidatus Krumholzibacteriia bacterium
CCCTGAAATTGACCAAACTGGGGCTGGGTGTGGCGCGCCTCATGGCTCTGGACTGTCGATTAATTGAAAATGATTTACGGGAAGGCAGCCTGGATCTTCTTTCGGCCGTATCTTTAGTGCAGCAGTATGCCCGGGGTGATGGCCTGGTGCTTCCACTGGATTTGGAACAGGAAGCAATGATGCAGTTGGTTTTGGCTTCTCCGGAGTTGAAATCGCCTCTGGAATCTGGGCCCACCAGTTGGTCATTTGACGGTTTTTCCCTGCAGGCGGGACAGCTCGTTCTGGAATTTGAAAAATCTGGCGATTTGAGGACCTGGCCTCATGGCCTGCCCACTGGTGAAGACGTGGATCCTTTCCGGCCAGCGCCCGTGGTGGAAACCGGCAAAGAGTCACCGGATTCAAAGGATAAGAAAGACGACCTGGATGCATCGGCCATCAAGCATCTGGTGATGTCGAATATCATGTCCGTCAGTGTTCTTTTGGGTTTTCTTCGGAATCCGAAAGTTATTTCCATCCCCGGTTTGGTTGAAGCAGTGGCCAACCGAACCCGGAATCCCCAGATTATTGAGACCATTGCCCAGGACCGGGCCCTGTACTCCGGGTTTGCCAATCGGGAAGTTCCTTTGGCTTGCTTGCGCAGCCCCTGCAATGTATCACCGAAGGTTCTCCGGAAATTCATCCATGTAAAATTTGTTTCAAAAATTGATCTTAAGCGCATGGCCGAAGACCGCACGGGAATCCGCAAGGAAATCTCCCGGGAAATAAAAAATTATCTTGATGTACTGGGCTAATATTATGGCAGCTGTGGATCCGGTTGACTTGATGTTGCCCGCAGTCTACGTTTCTGAAAATGTGTATTTCGCCTCAACGGTAGACTCTTCGGTGTTGGAATTGCCAGCCATGAACGGTATGGCCATCAACAAAGGACAAGCATGGAAAAGCAACGTTTTGTAATCGCCCTCGGTGGCAACGCTATCCTTCCTGTTGGCTTGGAAGGTACTTTTGAGCAACAGATGAAAATAACCCGGGAGACCATGGATACGGTGGTCTTGCTGGCGGGCCGGGGACACGAAATTGTGATGACCCACGGCAACGGTCCAGTGGTGGGAAATATTGTTTTGCGGGGCGATGCCGGCCAGGCTTTGCACGGCATCCCGGCCATGCCCATGTTCGTCTGCGGCGCCGACAGCCAGGGTGGTCTCGGGTACATGCTGCAGCAGGCACTGCAGAATTCACTGAAGGCTGCGGGGATGAATAAACCTGTGGCTTCGGTGGTGACCCAGGTGCGGGTGGATCCAGCCGATCCAGCCTTCAAAAATCCAACAAAACCCATCGGCCCCTTCTATGATGAACAGCAGGCCCAGGAAGTGGTGGCCGAGACAGGGTGGACCGTGGTCAAGGATGCCGGTCGAGGATGGCGCCGGGTGGTGCCCAGCCCCATGCCCATTGAAGTGATGGAATACGAAGCCATCAAGGCCATGGCCGATGCCGGTGTGCTGGTCATCGCTGTTGGTGGTGGAGGTGTTCCCGTCAAATTGAATGATAAGGGCGAACTCGAAGGGGTGGATGCTGTCATCGACAAGGATCGGGCCAGTGATTTGCTGGGTCGTTTGATCGGCGCCGACGTTTTGGTGATCATCACCCAGGTGGACAAGGTGTTTGCCCGCTTTGGTCAGCCTGATCAGGAAGCGCTGGATGTATTGACTGCTGACCGGGCAGCGGAAATGTTGGCCAACGGGGAATTTCCTGCCGGCAGCATGGGGCCGAAAATCGAATCGGCTATTTCTTTTCTGGAGGGCGGGGGACGGGAAGTGATCATCACTTCTCCGGAAGAATTTCTTAATTCGGTGGAAGGAAATGGTGGCACACGGGTTGTACCGGCCAAATCCTGAGTAACTTAGCACTGCGGTGGCAATAACCATTGTCCCGGATTCCATGTTGATTTAAATTCATCTTAACCGGGGCAGATTGTCTGCCCTGGATATTCAGAAGCGATTTTCAGGAGGAAGCCCATGTCCAGGAAAGTTCTCGTGTTAGGATCAGGCGGACGTGAGCACGCCATAGTG
>JAOZJV010000171.1 GCA_029935695.1 Candidatus Krumholzibacteriia bacterium
CGATTGGCAAACAAAGAGAAAGCCTTGCACCTGAATCGAAATCCAAATCAGGCCATACTCTGACTCTGGCATTATAGAACCATTTGAAGATGGTTGCAGTTGTTTTTTCGCAGCGAAGCAATGTAAAAATTAGCAGTACCCTTGGAGCTCTTCTATGTTAGCTTGCAGAAACCAACAAATACTCTGGGATTTTCCGAAAGGACATCACCGTGCAACGTAAAAATTATTTTATTGCAGTTATTATTATTCTGATCCTGCCCCAACTGGCCTCCGCTCAACTGGGACGATGGGGTGAAGAACCCTCATCCGATGGCACCCTTAAGACCAAAATTGAAGAGGGAAACTATCACCCCTTCATGGAAATGAACTATGGCATCTCCAAGCCCCGCTTCGAAGGCCTCATCACCGATTTCAACACCCTGGGCATGATGGAACTCAAGCTGGGTTTCGCTGCCACAAAAACTCTCCATAAAAAGCTGGTTTCCCTGGATCAGTTTTATGCCTTCGGCAGTTATTTCGATGAAAGCCTGGCCCTATCCAGCGATTCTTCCGAAGGAGATATTGGCAGCCAGCTGACCCGATTTGGAATGGGCAACCGTCTTGGTTACGGCTACGGCGGAGGACTTCTGGGGTTGGAATTGTACAATCAGAATTCCATCAACTGGACACAGGTTTCATCTTTGGGATACGACGACATGGCCCCTGATGCCCAGGCTGTTTTTGATCGCTACGGAGACAGTCTCCGGTTTGGTCAACTCATGGAAGCGGGCATGAAAATACGTGTCTTCCGCTCTCTATCCGTATCAGCGGCTGCCGAAGGTGCTGTCATTTTCCCACGGACCGTATTCTGGCCCTGGTTGGGAAGCGCGTTGATGTATTCTGGTGCCCAGGGAGCTCTGCAGTACTTCTCGGAACAAATCGTCGAGTCTTCGCCCATAATCGGGCCAATGCTTCACTTCCTGTTGAAATCAGGTGTTTCATATGCCTACTACATGGCACTTCGCAACGACACGGCCTGGCCATTCGATTACGAGACGCCCATGACTGTGGAGTCCTTTAAAATTGGCGCGACAATCACATTCTAGCCTCATCCACCCCGGCCATGGCGTGGCAAACTGAAAGAAAACGTTGTGCCCTGTTCAAGGTTCCGGTCGGCCCACAGCCGCCCACCATGGTCTTCAATGATGGAACGACTGATGGACAAGCCCAACCCCATGCCTCCGGCTTTGGTTGTATAGAATGAATCGAAGATAGCAGCGGCTGTTTGTTCATCGATGCCTGTGCCATTGTCACAAACCGATATGGTGACTGCACCCTCATCATCAAGCCAGGCGCGCACAACAATTTTTCCCTTCCCAGCGGCATTTTCAGGCATGGCTTCAACACCATTGATGATCAGGTTGAAAAGAACCTGCTGCAACTGGATGCGGTCACCCTTCAGCAACGGCAAACCCACAGCCGGATGGTATTCCAGGGTAACATTTTTTTTGACTGCATTACGCCGGACAAGCTGCAAAACCTCCGGGATAATTTCATCGACCCGGAGACTGACTTGCTGGCTGGGCTCGTTTTTCAGGGCCATACGAATCCGTTTGATCACTTCTTCCGCTCGCCGGTTCCCGGCAATCGCGCCTTCAAGAGCGGTGTTTATTTCACCGGTATCGATGGGTTCCTTTTTGAGAAACCGTTGGGCTGCCTGGGCATAACCACGAACTGCCGACAGTGGCTGGTTGAGTTCGTGAGCCAGGGAGGCTGCAATTTCTCCCATGGCCAACACCCTTGAAATCCGTGCCCGCTCATCTCTGAGCCGGAGCGACTCATCTTCTGCCAGACTGCGCCTGCGGTACTGGATAACCAGTCCGACCAGGGCCACCGCCTGGATTAAGACGAGCAGGCCAATGCCAGCCAGTTCCCATTTGTGATCCCGCCAAAGAGACGACGGGCGGTAACGGATCAGGCTGTTCGGGGGCACCCTTTCTTCATCAATGGACCATCGCTTGAGCTGCCGCCAATCCAGTTCGATCTGATTTAAAACCTGGGTGGATTCCAAATTTTCCAGTGGTACCCCGTTCAAAATTTGTTGGGAAATACGTGCATATTTCTGGCCCTGATAGTCTGCGCTGACCAGGTCCCCCCCGACGATCCCCTGGCCCAGATAGAGATCGATATTTCCAAAGGTGGGAGCGTTGGCTTTTTTCGATATTCCGGCAACAACATCGCGGGAAACAAAATACTCGCCACGGGCATCACGAAACATGGACAAAAACAAGAGAACTGAATTCCGGGGAAGGTGTGCGATTTTCTCGTAAAGGCCATCCATGGAATATTTGTTCAGAAAATGGGCTTCAAAACCAGTCTCTGATTTTTTGAGTGCCGCTGCTGCCAAACGCCTGAATTTTTCATCAGTTGGAGATTGTCCTGAAACAATATAAATGTGTTGGGTTTGCGGCAGGAGGTTCTCAATCAAATTCAGAGTCCTGCCAAAATCAATCCCCCACACCATGGACACCGTATTGCTGGGTGAGCGCCCGGGGGGCAACTTCTTTTTGACAGTACTGACAAGCACAACCGGCACGCCAGCAAACAAATCTTTCCCTTTCTCGAGAATCAAATCTGTCGACTCATCCCCAACGAGAAGAATCAGATCCAGCGGGTTTTCACCATACTTGTACCGATACAGGTCCATGATCCTGGCCAGATACTCATTTTCCGGAAATCTCATGCGATCCGTATATTCAATATCAAGCACTAAATCACTGCCAAATTCATTCGTCATGGTCATGTGCAGGCTTTCAGCCATGCGATAGGCAAATGGCAACCCCTGCTTGAAACCAAAAATTGCCAGGACCCGTTTGGGCTTGGCAGAAGATTCTGCATCCTGAGCCTGAACACAGGAATGTGGCCAAAACGTAAGCGCGATGACAACAATCAGTGAGTGGAGAAATAGTTTCTTCATCGATCGCAAAATCTTTCAGACTTGAACCTGATCTCTGGGCTTGGGAAATCAGTATAGCAGTATCATATCCAGGCCCCTATTGTTAAAGTGAGGCTGAAAATGAAACAGACCAAATCAAAGGGATTTTCATGAAGAACCACACATTGCGTTGGGTGCTTTTACTCTTGCTGCTGACTGCTTCCTTGCCCGTTTCTGCCGAAGAAAGTGAAAGGCGCGGATGGCTGGGAATTTACACTGAAACGGTGAAAGAGTTGCCAGCCCCGTCACTGACACCAACGCCTGCCACCTGTGGATTGCGCATCAGCAGGGTTTTCCCTGACTCTCCCGCTGAGGAGGGTGGTTTGCGGGTGGATGATATCATCGTGGGGTTGGCCTCCATGTCTTTCACATGCCCTGCCGACAGCGTGAGAAATGTTTATCGTCAAGCATACACCGGCAAACTCGCCGGCACCCCTTTTCCCATGACTGTTTTGCGGCGCGACGGTGAAACCTGGTTGCCCCTGGACCTGCCCGTGGTCCTTGGCCTGCGATCCGAAGACCGCTGGCCCCTTATGGCCGAACGATTGCAGCGAGGCCCCCTGAAACATGCCGATGCCCCTGACGCAGCCACCAGCTGGGGATTGGGTCAACTGATGCCAGGCCCTTTCGAAACACTGTTTCCCGCGTTAACCAGCGACATCCAATCCGACCAGGACGACTTGCAAATGAGACTGCGAAAAATGCATCGCCATGGTGATGTTTTCCGTGCAGATCCGGTCGTTCTGGCCCATTTCGCACCCGAGGCATTGCCCGGTTTAGGCCATGCCATCAGTGGTTCTCTGCTGCACTGCCAAGATCGTGGTTCAGCCCAAACAGGAGCTCTCTTTCTCGGAGAAAACCTGGGCCGCAGCGGACGGATCATCAAAGACGACGACACCGTATTTTTTGATCCAGGAAGTGACCGCACGGGTGTGCTGGTCATGCCGGAATCCCGCCTCACACCCAACACGACCGAATATTTTGTGGCTTTTGTGACAGCGGCCCTGGACAGCGCCCGCACTCATCACGAAGCGGCGTTTGCAGCCTGGACTGATGATGACCGTGCCTTTGCCGCCCAATACATCCACGGTTTGACTGATATTTTGGAAAAAGAAATTTACATTCACTTTGATGATGATCGCGAACGTTATGAACGCAACAAACGGCTCATCGATTTGGCCCGAAAAATGGACATGGAGCACTTGGTCAGGGCCCAACAATTTTTATTCACTTTGAATGGATCAAAGTTGAGGAAAGTTGCCGCAACAATCTTTGCCGACTCTGCTGAAAAAGAAATCATTTTCGAAAA
Source organism: Candidatus Krumholzibacteriia bacterium (assembly GCA_029935695.1). Classification (GTDB taxonomy): domain Bacteria; phylum Krumholzibacteriota; class Krumholzibacteriia; order LZORAL124-64-63; family LZORAL124-64-63; genus LZORAL124-64-63. The sequence goes on from JAOZJV010000171.1 coordinate 4,284, forward strand.
AACAACCCCCGGCGGCAAAATCATTGTTGCCGGTACAGGTGACGACTGGCACCGCCAGCAGGATGTGGCCTTCCTTCTCGATTTGGGCGGCAACGACTTCTACACCGGCAACGCAGGAGCGTCCAATGGCTGGAAGACACCCGTAAGCGTATTGGTGGACCTGAAGGGCGACGACGCCTACGAGACAACTCTGGATGGCCAGCAGGGAAGCGGTATTCTGGGTTGTGGCCTGTTGGTGGATCATGAAGGAGACGACCAGTACATAGGAATCAGATGGGCCCAGGGCGTGGGCTACTGTGGCATCGGCGAGCTACAGGATCTGGCCGGCAACGACACCTATCGCGGCCGCACATTCTGCCAGGGCACCGCTCTGTTCGGGGTGGGAATTCTGACCGACACCGCCGGCAACGATCGCTACGAAGGAGACGCCCACGTTCAGGGACACGGCATCTCCGGCGGTTTTGGCGCCATCGTCGACGCAGCCGGTGATGACGAATATTACGCCAAGGGACTTTACCCCACCAACTACGGCGACGTGGGAATTTTCGACTCCTGGAGCCAGGGCTGCGGCATGGGTTTGCGCACCGTGGCCTCCGGAGGCGTTGGTGTCATCGTTGATGGCGGCGGCATGGATCGCATGGAAGCCGGCAACTTCTCCCAGGGCGGTGGATATTACTACGGTCTGGGAATGGTGCACGCCCTTGGCGCCGACGACGACACCTACATTGGAAGCCGCTACAACCAGGGGTTCAGTGCCCATCAGGCAGCGGGAATTTTTCTGGAAGAAGGAGGAAACGACAGGTACCGCACCCGGCAGGGTGTTGCCCAGGGACTGGCCTGGGACGAATGTGTTTCCGTGTTTATCGATTCAAGTGGAGACGATCACTACCAGGGCGGCAGTTTTTTCAGCCAGGGCGCGGCAGCCCACAATTCCATATGCTATTTCCTGGATGCCGCCGGGGTGGATACATACGACTTCACTCCCGGTCAGGCCGTCATTTCCGGAAACGGTTATCACGGCGGAACCAGCCTGGCAATTTTTTGGGATCAGGGGATGGATTTGGATATTTACAACAGCACTGAATCCGGCAACAACCAGTTGATCCAAAGAACAGGTCACGGATTCTTCATTGACGGAAAAACAGACTAACGGACAATAACAACCCGGCCGGTCTGCTGCTGGTTTCCGGCCACCACTCTCACCAGATAAACTCCACCGGAAATGTGTTTCGGCAGATCCAGCTCGTGCCCTCGACCCGCCTCCAAACCATGGCCCAGAACACCAACCCGATGCCCGCGCAAATCAAACAGCTCCACCGTGGCGGCAGGCAATCCGGCAGGCATTTCCAGCCTGATGCTGTGGTCTGAACCAGGCATATGACTTGTTACCAGCCAGGAAGATTCCACAGCTGGTCCCACACCGCTCATATTCGGTTCCAAATCAAAATCAAGCTGCTGCCAACCATCAGCCACTGTCACACTTTTGGTCTGCGGGTTATACCCCTCGCAACTGACAGTCACTGTGTAACTGCCTGCAGTGGTGAGACGGTAATACATGCCATAACCCGCCTCGGTCAGCCGCGGCCCCACTGAATCGCTATGCATCTGATTAATTTTCACTTCGGCAACGATAGGCTGACCGGAAGCCAGCGACCTGATCTGGCCCCGAATTCCCGGGCCATCAATCACCCGATCAACCAAAGCATTGCTGCCCCGTGCCACCCGCGCGCCAATGGTATCGACATCGGCTCCTGACCACCAGCAGTGGTCGGAAATTTCCATGATGTAGGCCAGAATTCCCGTCCGCCCGTACACCCAGCACTGTTCTTTGGGCAGCGTGCTGTAAGCATAGATCTCGTTGTAATGATTGCCGTCTTCATTAAGAGTCGCGCCCGCCCAAAGTTCAGCCACATCTTCAGAAACAGCCGCGTCGGGCCCCATGCCACCACCACCGGTGTCCATCCAGGGCCAGAAAATATAATTGCGCCAGCTGATGGTCACCGGCGAATGATAATCCACCACCACCACCGGGCGTTGTTCCAGAATGAAATCGCGCACTGCCATAATTTCCGGTTCACTGAACGGGTACGGGCCTTTGTATTTCAGGGATGACGGATCCTCCTCATCGTATGCATCCCAATTCCAATCCCAGTTGCGATTCAAATCAACGCCATCATAGGGAAAATCAGGCTCACCGTTTCCATTGTTATCGCGCATGGTCTTGCGCCAGTCGGCCCAGGACACTCCCCCGCTGAACACATGGTTATGACCGTCCACATTGAGGATGGGTACATAGAAAAGTTCCAGACTGTCGACCCGTGCCGTGACTGCCGGATCGTGGTTGTATCCCACCAAAAGCGCTTCAATGGTTTTCATGATGGCGGTGGTACCGTTGGGTTCGTTGGCGTGCAGGGCGCCGTGAAAGAGCATCCGGGGTTCAGCTTCAGAAAAGGCGGCATTGTCGGAGATACGAACCATGGGGATGTCCTCCCGCAGTCCGCTGGTGCCGATGATCATCTGGTGAAAAATATCAGGATATTCAGCTTCCCAGATATCAAATTGGTCCTGGATATCAGCCAGACGCCAATAATTGGGATCTGGCTCGGTGGCAGATGCAGTTATGGAGCTGAAGAGGAAAACGCCTAACAATATGGCGAACAGGCGATTAACAGACGTGGGCAAGAGCGTCTCCCAAACGTGAGAAATTCATGATGATTGAATATGAACAATTATAACATATTGGTGAGGAAATGTGGGGATCTGCTTGCGGACCCCGGGAATGGCACCATCCCCGGGGTCATCATAATTCATCATCGGGTCAGGATGATCTTCCTGGATATGGTTTGGCTTTCACTGCGCAGCTGCACAAAATAAATGCCTGCCGGAAGCAGCCGGCCACTATCATCACGACCATCAAAAACTACGGAGCCGTTACTCTCCGAACCTCGCCCCTGTCTGATCCCGCGCACCCGTCGTCCGCGCAAATCGAAAACCGTGAGGTCGAATGATCGGCCGCTTTCCCGGGCAAAACTCACCATCATATTTCCTGGTGCCGGGTTGGGACTGACCCGCAGAAAGCCCATGGGCTG
>JAOZJV010000724.1 GCA_029935695.1 Candidatus Krumholzibacteriia bacterium
TCAGGCATCGCGGTTCATTCCGTGAAGGGAAATGACAGCAGCCCTTTCGATCATCTGCGGATCACCGGTCAGCATCCCGCCCTCGGCAGTGGTCAGGTTCTTGGTGGCGTAAAACGAAAATGCGGTGGGGTTTTTACCTGAACCAATCATTCGGCCTTTGTATTTGGCGGGAAGAGAGTGGGCCGCGTCTTCAATGAGCAAAATTTCATGCTTATCACATATGGCCTGCAGGGCATCCATGTCACAGGGGTGTCCGGCATAATGCACGGCGATCACCGCCTTGGTTGATGCAGTGACGGCATCCGCGACCAAAAGCGGGTTGATGTTCATGGTATCAGCCTCAATGTCCACGAGAACCGGAGTGGCTCCCACATGCTCGATCACCGCCACCGTGGCAGTGAAGGTCATGGAGGTGGTGATGACTTCATCACCGGGACCGATATCCGCAGCAACCAGAGCAGTGTGCAAAGCGGCAGTGCAACTGCTTAAGGCCAAGGCAGCAGGCGCATCAACATAGGCACCAAATTCTTTTTCAAAGCGTTTGGTTTTGGGGCCTGTGGTGATCCAGAGTGATTGCAGGCTGTCTACAACTTCGGAAATTTCTTCTTCACCAATGAAAGGCGGGGAGAAGGGAAGAAAATCCTTACGCATATATATCGATCCTTAAGGATGGGGCGATTTTTGAGTTGGAAGATGGGAATTTAACGCAATTCAGGGTGATGAGAAACCCCAAACTTATTAAATTCGAAATAATGATCAGCTTGGATGACTTCTGTAACATTTGTGGGAGAACAAATAATTGATGCTCTCAAGAGAAAAGTAGGGTAATTTAGTAAAGTGAAATGAAAAAATGGTAACTTGCGTAAATAACTATTTAGTGTCATATTTCATTGACTATTCGCAAGTTAGTCAAAAAATAGCTTTTCGATGCAAAATGAGTCCTCGGTTTTCAAGAGAAACTGGGTGCTTCAACCGATTATTGTTCAATCGGTGTTCCTGACTTGAGGTCATCAAGTCGGGCACTGTTGTTGCTCGTAAGAAGGGTGGAGTGCTGTTTTGTGGCCTGTTTTGAGGAGATAGTTTGAAACGATTTATAGATATTCTGTTGTCTGGCATAGGAGTAGCTACTCTTTTGCCTGTTTTTTGTATTGTGGCCATTGGGCTGAAAATATCCAGTCCGGGTCCGGTTTTTTTCCGGCAGAAACGCATGGGACGCCATGGAGTTCCCTTCATGATCTTCAAGTTTCGCACCATGGATGTACAAAATAACGATGACGGCTGTCAAGTGACTGCAGGTGGCGATTCTCGGATTCATACATTTGGCAAGTTTCTGCGTTACTACAAATTGGATGAACTGCCCCAGCTCATAAATATTCTTCAGGGGGACATGGCGTTAGTGGGGCCTCGACCGGAAGTGCTTGAATTTGCTGCACTTTTCCCTTCAGAATATCAATCTATTCTTCAGGTGCGACCGGGGATCACCCATCCAGTAACACTGCTGTTTCGGCGTGAAGAAGAGATTTTGGCAACTTCTTCGAATCCCCGTGAATTCTACCTCAGCAAGGTATTGCCAGAAAAGTTGGGGGCCTATGAGTCCAATCTGGAGCAGAGTTTCAGCCAGAACATTCTAACAATATTTAAAACCATCTTTCCTGTGGGACAGTTCAAGCCGTACGGTCCTGAGCACTTTGGGGTCTTGAAAGGTTGCAGCATCATTCCCTTCCCCAGCACAGATGTCGAAAATATTCCGGCCTTTCCAAACTCACTGTCAGGTGAGCGGGAAGCCCTCAAAGCAGACTCTGCAGTGCAGTCTTAGGATTGTTTGTTTATTCTCCGCGTCACATCTTAAAAATAACTCTCCCTCAAATGGGTTGGATGGGCTAACTTTATCCCCATGAAAAACTCAACTAAAAAAAATTGAATCAAGAAACTTAAAATAATACAAAAACAAACTACTTAATAATCAATAAAAACTTCACCACCACATTACAGCAAATACTCCAACAAAAATAAAAGACCATAAAAAAGCGATAGGTGGATTTGTTGTTTCACATAAAGA
>JAOZJV010000725.1 GCA_029935695.1 Candidatus Krumholzibacteriia bacterium
AGTTCGTATTCTTTCCAGCCCAGCACCGATTCTTCCACCAGCACACTGCCCACGGGCGATTGTGAGATGCCATCGCGCAACAGACTGCGGAAATCATCTTCATTGATGGCCACACCGCTGCCTGCACCACCGAGGGTGAAGCTGGCCCGCAAAATCATGGGGAAGCCGATGGTGTCCATGGCTTCATCCACCTGATCCATCGAAGTGACAAGAATACTTTTGGGAGTTTCCAAACCGATTTCGGCCATGGTTTGTTTAAATTTTTCACGGTCTTCGGCCAGCTGCACCGAACGCACCGAGGCGCCAATTAACTCCACTCCATGGCGGGCCAGAATGCCCTTCTCTTCCAGTTCCACCGCCAGATTCAAACCTGTTTGTCCGCCCACGGTGGGCAGCACGGCTTCAGGTTTTTCCGCGATGATGATTTTTTCCACCATGGCTGTAGTCATCGGTTCGATGTAGGTGGCATCGGCCAGGTTGCTGTCGGTCATGATGGTGGCGGGATTGCTGTTGATCAGCACCACCCGGTAACCTTCAGCCTTCAGAGCCTTGACGGCCTGGGTCCCGCTGTAATCGAATTCGCTGGCTTGTCCGATAATGATGGGGCCGGAGCCCAGCACGAGAATGGTTTGCAGGTCATCCCGACGCGGCATGTTTCTTCATCTCCCGGTTGGTGTGACTGCGGTGGGCTGCCATGTCATGGCAGAAACGCCGGAACAGATAAAGACTGTCGCTGGGTCCGGGGGCCGCTTCGGGATGGTACTGAACCGAATAGGCCGGCCGGCCTTCTGCCTGCAGACCTTCGACACTGTCGTCATTCAAACTTCGGTGGGTGGTGGTGGCCATCTTCGGATCCAGACTCTCAAGAGGAACAGCGTAGTTGTGATTTTGGCTGGTGATTTCCACTTTGCCGTCACTGAGCCGCTGCACCGGGTGGTTGGCGCCGTGATGCCCGAAAGGAAGTTTCACCGTTTCAGCACCCAGGGCCCGAGCCAGCAGTTGGTGCCCGAGGCAGATACCGAAGATGGGAACGCCCGCATCCAGCAACTCGCCGATGGTTTCAACCAGCTGCCGCTGGTGGGCCGGATCGCCGGGACCGTTGCTCAGAAAAACGCCTTCGGTGGGGCCATCCATCAACTGGGCCGCGGTGCTGTGGGATGGAAAAACCCGCACTTTGCAGCCTTCATCCACCAGGCGGCCGAGGATGCTTTTTTTCACGCCACAGTCCAGAACGGCCACTTCGTAAGGATGATCAGATTCAGGCTGGCGAAGGAAAGGGTAGGCCTCGCGGGTGCTGACTCTGGCCACCCAGTCGGTTTCGGCGATAGGCTTGAGGGATCTTGCTTTTTCCACCAGTTTGGCCGGGTCGCCGGTGCCCACCCAGCCGCGGCAAACACCTTCGTTGCGCAAGGCTACGGTCAGAGCCCGGGTGTCCACATCGGCGATGGCCGGCACTCTGGCCTGGCGCAACACCTGATCCAGATTCATCTCACTGCGCCGGTGAAAATTCATGCGGCAAAAGTCGCGCACGATGACGGCGGCGGGATGGATGCGTGCTGACTCATAATCAGCCTGATGAATGCCGTAGTTGCCAATGTGGGCTGCTGTGAAAACCACCACCTGGCCGGCGTAACTGGGGTCGGTGAGAATTTCCTGATAGCCAGTCATTCCGGTGTGAAAGACCACTTCGCCACCAGCGGGCAGCGGAGCTCCAAAAAGTTTACCCGGCAGGGCCAATCCATTTTCCAGTGCGATCCAGGCTTCCATCAGGCGGCCCCTCCGTTGCTGAGGTTGGAGACCGGGGTGCTGGCCCGGTCGATGGGATGAATGACGGCGTCACTGATTTTTTCCACACCCATCAGATACTGAAGAAGAGGCGTCAGTCCCAGACCAAAACCGGCCCGTTGGAATTGACGGTCAGCAAAGAGGGTCAGGTAGGCTTCGAAGCCGTCCTCGTTGGCCAACGCTTTACGCATGGTGTCGGTGTTGATTTCGCGCACCGCGCCGTCCATGGCCTCGCCGCAGTAGGGCAGGATATAGTCGAGGCTGTCGGTG
>JAOZJV010000726.1 GCA_029935695.1 Candidatus Krumholzibacteriia bacterium
TTGTTACCGGTCTGGACCGCCATGGAGCTGTGGCCCAAGTACCAAACCCGGGCATCGCCCCTGGCCGGGGCTTTGGCTGCCTGCAAAGTGCCTGAACACTTGCTGGAGCATTTTTTAATAGTGCCGGCCAGCTGACATTCGGTGGTGGTCTTGCAAGCTGCCGGGTCGGCCTTGGCCAGAACCTTGGTGATCTTGTCATTGCCGTGGTCGCTGGCCAGCATGATGGGTGTGGCTCCGGAATTGTCGGCCGTGTTCAGTGGTGCGCCGGCCTTGATCAGCCTGATCGCAACATCACTATAACCCCGGGCTGCGGCAATGTGCAGCGCCTGGCGGCCCTGAGGTGTTTCCACCGGGTCGACCTTGGCGCCTGCTTTCAGCAGGGTCTCGACATCGGCCAGGTCTCCGCGTTCGGTCGCTTTGATCAGGGGTGTTTGTCCACCATCAGCGGCTATGTTGGGGTCGGCTCCTGCTGTCAGTAAAACGGCGGTGACTTCGTCGTTGCCGTTCCAGGATGAAGAGAGCAGCGGTGTGCGGCCAAATTTGTCTTTTTTGTTCAACTCGGCTCCTGCTTTGAGTAGCAGCACAGCGGTCTCGCCGTTACCTCCAAAGGAGCACTGGGACAGGGCGCTCATGCCGTTGTTATCTATATGCTTGGCGTCGGCGCTGTTGGCCAGGAGCCAGCGCACGGCATCAGTTTTTCCTCTGCCCGCAGCACCGGCCAGGGGCGTTACGCCGGCATTGTTGACCGCGTCCACCGCAGCGCCGGATGACAGCAGGAACTCCAACATTTCCACATTCCCGCTGGTGGCGGCCGGGAACATAAAGGAGGGGTTGTTTTGAGTGGGTTCAGACAACTCAATGCCGGCTTCGCTCAGCACCTGGACGACCTCCAGGCTGCCCGAGATCATGGCAAAATCCACAGGGGTCGATCCGTTCAGGTCGGCCTGGTCCACCACGGCACCACGGCGTAGCAGCAGTTTGGCCGATTCGACCTGGCCACTGTGGCAGGCCACCATCAGGGGCGTGCTCTCATCAATATCGTGACCATCGACAATGGCGCCGCTTGCCATCAGAAACTCCATGATCTCCAGTTGGCCGGCAATGGCTGCAGTGTGCAGGGGCAGGCTGCGGTCTCGGTTGTCGCCAAGTTGGCTGACTACTTCGGCATCAGCTTTAACCAGAGCCTGAACGCGGGACAAATCACCCGTTTCGATAGCCTGATGAATTTCCCCGGCGGTGGCCCCTGCGGCCATCAGTACCAGTGCCAGAACAATTATCCAATTTCGAATGAACATTTTTGTGCCTCCAGAATTACCCTGTTTTGGGAATGGGGTTAACCGGGGGAACACGGTGAGGCGTCGTTGTGGTTACGAGCAAAGTGGAAGAATGCGTTGAAGCGGACCGATGCAGCGATGAGTGGGTTCGATTCTGCGGCGAATGGTCTTGGCAGAAAGGTGAAGAACCCCGCTAGAGCGGATCACCTATGAGGATTTTCAGCTGTGAGCGGTAGGAGCGGGTCAGTTTCAGGTGGGTGCCGCCGTTTAACTCGACCCGGTACTCGCCCTTATTCAAGGGTGCCAGTTCGCAGATTCGATCCAGGTTCACGATCACCGATCGATTGATGCGTGAAAAACCATCGGCCCCCAGGCGGTCGGCCAGTTCGTTCAGAGTTTTGCGCAGCAGATAGGATCGCTGGCCGCAGTGGATCCTGGCGTAATCGCCGTTGGCCTCGATCCAGTCGATTTAGTCAAAATTAAGGAATTAGATCCGGCCGCCGGTCTTGACCACCAAACCGCCGGCATAAGGAAGGGGATGATTCTGGTTTTGCCGCAAACGCAGGACCTGCTCGCGGGCGTGGTCCCACGCCGTCTCGAAACGTTCCTTGGAAAACGGTTTCAGCAGGTAGTCCAGGGCGTGAACCTTGAACGCTTCCAGCGCATAGTGGTCATAGGCGGTGACAAAGACGATGACCGGCATCTGATTTGCCGGTATGCGGTTGACCACCTCGAAGCCGTCCAGATCCGGGAGCATCACGTCGAGCACGAGCGCGTCGAA
>JAOZJV010000172.1 GCA_029935695.1 Candidatus Krumholzibacteriia bacterium
ACGTCACCGGCAGCAGGGAGCGCCAGATCAACGCCGGCATGCCCATGTCCGTGGCGGGAAAAGTTACACCCATGAAAGCAAAACTGGGCGCGGTGTAAGCGGCAGCCAGGCTCAATCCCCGGGCGGCATCCAGACTCAGCATGTAGAACAGACTGCCCATGGCCTGGCCAGCCAGCACCATCAGCAACTGGGCAAAAATTAAAGCAGCCCAGCTGCCATGCATGGGCCAGCCAAGCCAACCATACATACCTGCCAGAAAGAGAATTCCCTGGAGCCACAGGATAAGAGTGTAGGGCAGGAGTTTACTGACCAGAGCCTGAAAGTGACTTCCTTGTGACCAGCGGGACAATCCCCCGTGCCGTTTTTCAGCCGCCAGCGAAAGCACTGTCACCATCACAATCATGATTTGCCAGATGGCCGGGATACCGCCGGAGACCAGGAACTCTGCATAGTTGGTGTGCTTGTTGAAAAGAGGAGTGATCTGTCCCCTTATGGGAGCAACCTGGCCCACCACTTCCGCAGGAACAGCACCTGAGGCCATGGCTTGGAGGCCACCAATCTGTCCGGCCAAGAGCCCCACAGCCTGTTGCATGGCACCATTGATCTGCTTGCCGATGAGGATGTACTGCCCGTTGTAAAACACCGTGGGCCGGGGCTGCAAACCGAGAAGAACATCTTTTTCAAAATTATCAGGGATGACCATCAGGGCGTACACATCAGCACGGGTCAGCGCCTGACGACCCTCCAGAACAGTGGCGTACTGCTGTTCCACAGCCATGATGCTGCTGGCATCGCACTGGCGGGTCAGGGCGCGGCTCAAACGGGTGTGATCCAGATCCACCACACCGATCGTCAGATCAAAAGAAGAACCTGCGCTGAAAATCCACCAGAAGAGGGCAAACAGAAGTGGCGGCAACCACACGGCCAGAGCCATCAACCAGGGCTCTTGCTGGAGTATGCGGAGCTCCCGCCCCATCCTCTGTTTCAGGCTGCCGTGCATAGGTTAGTTTTCCACCAGAACGCTCATGCCCACCCGCAGATCCTTGATCTCTTGCAAAGGCCGCGCTTCGACCTCGAAGGTGCGCATATCAAATCCTTTGCCTGCGTCGGTGGCGCGCCAGGTGGCAAAATCACCCATCACCGCCACATGTTCCACTTTGAATTCATGCACTGAGCCGCCCAGAGCAGGAATGGCTGCCTTGAACCGAACATCCTTTTTGAAATCCGACAAACGGTCTTCACGAATGTGCAGCACCACCCAGGCATCCTGCATATCAACCACCGTCACCACGGGAAAACCCTGGGGAGCCAGCTCGCCTTCATGCAAAAGCACCTGGGCCACCTCGCCATGGTACCGGCTCTCGATGCGGGTATCAGCCTCGTAGGCTTCCACTTCCTTAACCATTCCTTCGGCCATGCGCACCTGATCGGCAGCCGCTTGTTTGATCTCTTCTCGCGCACCTTCCTGGGCCATGGAATAAAGTTGCCGGGCCGCACTTTCGGTGAACATGGCGGCCTGCCACTGGGTGTAGACCTCGTCCCGCTTCTGTTCCGAAACCACACCCTCTTCAAAAAGATTATTCACCCGGCGGTAGGTTTTTTCCATCAGATCGGCTGCCGCGCTGGCCTTATGCCATTGATCTTTGGCCGCGGCAATTTCCTGAATGCGCGCACCGTTTTCCGCCTGCTGGGCCATGGCTCCGGCTGCATCCCGCCCAGCCCGGGCCTGTTCCAGTTTTGCATCCAATTCGGGGCTGTAAATGGTGAAAACCAATTGACCCGGTTGCACCTGGTCGCCTTGCCTCACCAATACTTCACCGATGCGGCCTGGCACTTTGGAAGAGACGCTGTATTGACGCGCCTCCACCTGTCCCTGCAAAGGGTACCCCACCGGCTGGTAGGCCCGCCAGAATCCAAAGGCCAACCAGAAAACCACCACTGCGGCAAAAATCATCCAAACCGGTTTCCTGTTCATCATTATTCCATCCCGATGCTGTTGGAGTTCTGGAATGTGGCAAAATCATTTTTGCCTCCGCTGATGGCCAGCAGGCGAGCAAGAGAAAGCACATAACGGTAGGAGGCCACCCATCGCTGGGTTTTGACCCCGGCCAGAAAAAGCTGCCCGTCGATGACATCCAGGGAAGTGGATAACCCCTGGCTGAAAGCAATTTCCCGCAGGCGGACATTCTCCTGGGCCAATTCCAGGCTGGTTGCCAAACCCTCAAATTCTTCCAGGGACTGCAAAGCCTCACGGTAGGTTTTTTCCACCAGAAGCTGCAAATCGTGTTCTGCCTGGCTGCGCAAATGATCCACCTGGACCACCGCACTGCGTGCCGCGCCCACCCGGTTCCGGCGGCCTGTCGGACTCACCAGCGGAACATTAACACCCACACCCACCAGCCAGTCCGGAGCCATGAGATCAACCAGATCGTCGCCCTTGTAGAGAGTGAAATTTCCGAAAACAAAGACTCCAGGATAATAATCACCCTGATTGACCTTGATCAGGCCATCGGCCTGGCGTCTTTTGGCGTCGAGCACACCGAGGCCCGGGTATTGGGACAGGGTGGAGTCCACAAATGATTCTTCCGCGGGCAACTGCGAGTTGGTGAACAGGCCGCTGATGGGGCTGACCTGTGAATCGGCCCGCACAATCCGGGTCAGGGCCAGGGTGGCAATTTCCAGATCACGTTCGGCTTTGCGACGCTCCACCTGAGCCCGGTCATAGGAAGCGGCGGCCTGCAGACGTTCCACTCTCGCCACCTGCCCCTGTTCTTCCAGCTTCACCGCATGATCCAGATGCTCGGCCAAACCATCCTGCACTTCTATTCGCGTCTCCAGCACACGCCCTGCCAAAACCACTCCAAAGTAATATTTGGCCAACTCCTCAAACTTCACCTGCTCCTGCATGCGCAAACGGAACTCGGCCTCCTGCTGCTGGGCTTCGGCGATGTTCACTGCCGCGCTGATCCGCCCGCCGGTGAACAGCGGCCACAGGGCGCGCAGGCTGGCATTCCAGACATCATCTTCCATGAGGGTGCTGGTCAGGGCGTGGTCAACAGCGCCAGCTGGTATTCCCATCAGATTGCCCAACTCATTGAATACCCCATCGAGTTCAGAACCACCAGGCATGCTGGCCAACAAATCCGAAGGTGCCAGGGTGACTGGATCATTGAGCCGGGTGTAAGAGCCCGTCAGATCCACCGTGGGTAACCGGCGCCCCTTGTTGGCGTCGACCAGGAGACCGGCACGCTCCAGTCCTGCCCGTTGCGCGGCCAAACCTTCATTGTTCTGCAAAAGCATATGCCAGGCTTCGACAAAGGTAACCTCGAGGGCCACGGCATGGACCGGAACCATAAAAAAGGCCCCTACCAACAGGATAGAAGCCGCTGTAAAAAACTTCATGGAAGAATGATCCTTTGAAAAATCCCCCGAATATTTTCGTTTCAAAATGATATCAAGAGCACCTGAATAGTCAATGGATTTCCTCTCGACGTAAATTGATTTCACCGCCATAGTGCTCTCAAATCAGATTACTCTTCCAGGAGCAAAAAATGCGTAAATTCATTCTCATCCCACTGGTGCTCATCCTGCTCGGATCAGCAGGCCCCTCTCTCGCTGCTGATAGCGATGCCCTTGTGGACAGCCTGCTGACCAGAATAGATTTTTTTAAAACTGAAATCGGACACCTGAGGGCCCAACTGCCCGGCCTGGTGGGAGAAGACAGTTTAATCATTGATCATGAACTGGAATATGCCCAATTCAAAGCCCTGGACCAGGTGTTCCTGTTGATTGATGTTCTTGCCGAGAACCAGGATGATCATCCCATCCAACCCCATGTGCAGAAGCTTCTCGATTCCGTACCCGGCAGCCTCACCCGAGCCGAAGCCTCCGTAATCTCTGAACTGAAAAAGATGAGGACACAGAGAAAGCAGGTTCCTGCCCCAAGCCTGGGCCAGTACGAAGAGAACGTGGCCGACCTCATGGACCAAACCACCACCATCCAACAACAAATATTTGTTTACATCGAAGCCCTGGAAAAACTAGGTCAACCCAATGAAATTCTGACCACACACCTGCAAACCGGAGTTCAGGGACGCACTCGCATCCTGATCGGACGCCTGCGCATCGCCCTGAAAGAACAGAGTTCCCTGAAAACCCGTATCCCACTGCCAGCCTCCGGTGACGATGCCGTTATCCTTCTGGCTGCCAACCGCAGAATCCAGGCCAACGTCATCAACCTGCGCCATCTCATCGCCTTGATGAAAAAAATGGGACTGGACACCACATCTCATGAAACATTCCTCATTGAATCAACCGGCCAGTTGACCACCACTGATCTCGCCTCTGGCGCGCTGATGAGTTTTCTGAACAATTGGGTTCAGGGTATCATCGGTTATACCAAGGAAAACGGGCTGAATATTCTGGTGGATATTCTGGTGATCATTGGGCTGTTGGTTCTTTTCAATTATCTGGGAAAACTTGCATCCAAACTGGTCATCGCCAGCATCGATGCATCCCGTTTCAGACCCTCAAGACTTTTACGCAACATGTTTGAGAACATGAGCAACCGCCTTGTTATGCTCATTGGTATCCTCATTGCCCTGGCCCATGTGGGTATTTCCCTCGGGCCCATGCTCGCCGGTCTCGGTGTGGTCGGTTTCATTGTGGGTTTTGCCCTCCAGGACACCCTGGCGAATTTTGCCTCGGGCATCATGATTCTCTTTTACCGCCCCTTCGATGTGGGCGACATGGTTGAAACCGGCTCTGTATTCGGCAAAGTGAGACACATGAGCCTGGTCTCCACCACCATCCTGACCATCGACAACCAAACCCTGGTGGTGCCCAACAACATGATCTGGGGCAATGTCATCAAAAACGTCACCGCCCAGAATCTGCGCCGGGTGGACATGGTTTTTGGTGTCTCCTATTCGGACGACATTCCCAAGGTTGAAAAAATTCTCAAAGAAATTCTGACTGATAACGAGATGGTGCTGAAGACCCCGGCCCCGGACGTGAAACTGCATGAGCTCGCCGATTCATCGGTGAATTTCGTGGTGCGGCCCTGGGTGCGCACTGACGACTATTGGGATGTGCATTGGGATGTGACGCGGGAAGTTAAAATGCGGTTTGATGCTGAAGGAGTGAGCATCCCCTTCCCTCAGCAGGATGTGCATTTGTTTGAAGACAAAGCAGAAGGCTGATCCGGACTGCAATCAGGGGACCAGGAAAACGCCATTCAGTTTGGTGACTGCCTGCACCGCTTGCTCCTGATGGGTCACGAACGAGACCGTTGAAAAAGAAGTGCTGATCATCAGGACTTCCACACCAGCTTCACCAATGGTGTCAAAAACCCGGCCGGCGATGGAGGGTCTTTCAGAAAATTGAGGCCCATAAATGGACACGGCGCTGCACCGGCGCTGGTATTCGATACTCCGGGCCTGGATATCATCTTCCAGACTTTGCAGAATACCCAGGGTTTGATCCAAATCATCATTCCCCACGGCAAAACACATGTTGTTCAGGCGGTCCTTGTCTAAAAACGAAGTGACACAGGTCACGTTGATGTTCTGGTTGCCCAGAGCAGTCAACGCCCGACCCGAAAGGTCGTGACCTTTCGAGGCTCCCAGGACTCGCACCAAAACCAAATCATCGGTTCTCGTGATACCCCCTACTGCGATCTTGCCCGTCATTGCCATACTCCATGTTTTGGATTCCAACGCCCTGAATTCACGCATCCATCGTGCTGGGTTCAAATCTAAAAGACCAGAGCCCGGAAAGAAAGGAACTGAGGCCATGTTTTCCACCTTTTCCCCCTTGGTCTCCACCGCGTATAAAGATAATCCTGACTCAAAAATGGCGAAGTATGGTTGACATTTTTATCATAAGGAGATAAAAACACTAGAAACAAAACTTCACTTGGAAACGGGGGATACAATGAAAAAGGTTGCTCTTATTCTCAGTGGCTGCGGCGTTTATGACGGTTCTGAAATTCATGAAGCCTGCGCAGCGTTGCTGGCCTTGAATCAGGCTGGTGCCCAGATCACTGCCTGTGCTCCATGCGGTGATCAGATGCATGTCATCAATCATTTGGCTGGTCAGCCTGCAGAGGGGGAAACCCGCAGTATCCTGGCCGAATCGGCCCGTCTGGTGCGGGGTGAGATCACTGCCCTGGCTGATCTGGACCCGGCAGATTTTGATGCTGTCCTGCTGCCCGGTGGCTTTGGCGCTGCCAAAAATCTGTGCAACTTTGCCACCGAAGGCGACCAATGCACCGTGCATCCTGAAATTGAGGCATTCCTGCAAGGGGCCAACACCGCCGGCAAACCCATCGGAGCCATGTGCATTGCGCCCGTGATTCTGGCCCGGGTTTTTGGGGCGGACCTGCACCCGCAGCTGACCATCGGCAACGATCCGGCCACTGCCGGTATGATGGAAAACATGGGTGCCAAACATGTAGATTGCACCGCCACCGAGACGGTGGTGGACCAGGCCAATCGGATGGCCACCACTCCGGCCTATATGCTTGCCGGAAATATTAATGATGTCTTTTCCGGAGCCTCGGGCTTCGTTGAGAAACTATTGCAACTTTGTCGCTAAAATGAAGCACACATCCAAGGAGACGCATCAGTGATGGACAAAAATATGGAAAGGGACTCCCATACCGGCCCCAAGCGCCGCACTCCGTGGAACACGGTGGGCGGCCGGGTGATCAGTCTGGTCAGCCGCAAGGGGGGTGTGGGTAAAACCACTTCGGCGGTCAATCTGGGAGCCGCTCTGGCTCTTTCCGGCCACAATGTTTTGATCATCGGCACCGATCCCCAGTGCGGGGTCTGCCGCACCCTGAGTCAAAGCAGCAACAATCCGGTTACCGGACTCAACGATGTTTTATCCGGCTCCGGCTCCCTGACCGATCTGGCCCAGGCTTCGGCCCTGGAAAGACTTTTCTTCATCTCCCCCAACATCCAATCCCTTGATGAAGAAGAATTTTATCTGGAAAACATGGCCCTGAAGGCCGATGTCTTCGCTGCTGAAGTGGACCGTGCCCGCAATCTTTACGATACCATCCTCATCGATTGCCCTCCCAGCATGGGTCCGCCCACCCAGGCCGCCCTGTTGTCTTCGGACAGTTATCTGGTGCCGGTGCAGGCTGAAGAGCTTTGCCGTGGTTCGGTGGAGTCACTTCTTGATTTTGTGGACACCTTCCGCACGCGCTACTTCCCGGACTTCGCCGCGGCCCAGGTCATGCCCCTGGCCCTGGAAGGTATTTTCCTGACCATGTCCAACCCCCATACCCGCATGGGACGTCATGTGGCCGCCCGGGTGGATGAAGAATTCAGCC
>JAOZJV010000173.1 GCA_029935695.1 Candidatus Krumholzibacteriia bacterium
TATCATCCGGTACCTTTGGGGTGCTTTTGACTCTGGCTATGGTTACGGTGCTGGGTGTCTCCAGTGCCTTTGCATTGGCCGACGCCGAAACTCACAACTATGACGACAGCTGGGGCCCGGAAGGCTTGACCATGTCCCGGCAGGCTGGCGATAAACTGGAATTAAATTTCTCTCTGCAAAGCTGGACCATCGGCAGCGTGGATGTGAACGGCCGCTCGGCCAACGTCATCCAGATGCCCGGTGTGTTTCTGCCCAATGATTCCGGCGCTCCCGATTTGCCCGGTATCAGCCAGTATATCGCTCTGCCCAATGGCGCCATCGCCACTGTGCGGATGATCGATTTCCGCCAGGAAACTTATTATGGTGTGGACATGGCTCCTGCTCCGGTTATTCCCCTGGATACGGACGACGGGCCTCTGGTTTTCACGCGTAACAACGATATTTTTGCCAAAGACAGCTACTATCCCGAGAACCCGCTGCTGGTTGAGGGCATTGCTGCCATCCGTGGTGTTGAAGCCGCCATGCTGGGCATCACGCCTTTCCAGTACAATCCTGTTCGCCAGGAACTGGTGGTTTATCGGGACATACGTTTTGAAATCACCTTTGACGGTGGCAACGGTCAATTCGGTGAAGATCGCCTGCGCAGCAAGTGGTTCGATCCCATCCTGAACGATATTTTTCTGAATGCTTCTTCTTTGCCCGAGGTGCAGGCACCTGCTGCCAGCGGCAACCGCACTCCTGATTTTGAATATGTCATCATCAGCCCTCCGCTGCCCAGCTATCTGGCCTGGGCCGACAGCCTGAAACGTTTCCGTACGGAGCAGGGTATCAGCACTGGTATCTTCACCACGGCGGAAATTGGTGGCAATACGGTGGCCTCCATTGAGGGATTCATCGACGACGCATATGCCAACTGGGATGTTCCTCCTGTGGCCGTTCTGCTGTTGGGTGATCACGGCACCGATGCTTCCGATGTGATTGCTCCCATCTATGACAACTACTGTGTTTCGGATCATATTTATGCCGATGTCAGTGGCAACAACATGGCTGATGTTGTGCTGGCCCGTATGACGGCTGATAATCCCACCAACCTTGAAACCTACGTGCGCAAGGTTATCGACTACGAGATGAGCCCGCCCACGAATCCCAGCTTCTATGCCAATCCCGTTATCGCTGGTGGCTGGCAAACCGAGCGCTGGTTTGTGCTCTGTGATGAAGTGATCTATGGTTTCATGGCCAACGAACTGGGCAAGGTTCCCACTCGTGAGTATGCCATTTACAGTGGCAGCCCGACCACCTGGTCCACCGCCACCAACACTGCTGAAGTGCTTGATTATTTTGGAACCGACGGCTTGGGCTATATTCCTGATACACCGGCGCATTTGACTGATTGGGGTGGCAACGCCTCTCGTCTGAACGCCGACATCAATGCCGGTACTTTCATGGTGCAGCACCGCGATCACGGTGGCGAGACAGCCTGGGGCGAGCCCAGCTACACCAACAACGACTTGCTGGGGCTGACCAATGAAGACCTGACTTTTGTCTTCTCCATCAACTGCCTGACCGGTAAATACAACTACAGCAACGATTGTTTTGCTGAGAGCTTCCACCGCCACAACCAGGGCGCCCTGGGTTTGATCGCCGCTTCGGAAGTCTCCTACTCCTTCGTGAATGATACTTATGTCTGGGGCATGTTTGATTATTTGTGGCCTGACTTCGATCCTGGCCACGGTGTGGATGGGGATCACAAGTTCCTGCCCGCTTTTGCCAACGCCTCGGGTAAGTACTTCCTGCAGGCCAGCAGCTGGCCGTACAACACCAGTAACAAAGAAGTGACTTACTACCTGTTCCATCACCATGGTGATGCATTCAGCACCGTGTTCACTGAGGTGCCTGCCAACCTGACAGTTGCTCACGATGCCAGCCAGATCAGCGGTGTGGATTTCTTCACCGTTACAGCCGACGCCGGTGCCTTGATTGGTCTGTCTGTGGGTGGCGAATTGATCGGTTCTTACGTGTCCACCGGTGGCGAGAATATCATTCCCATCGAGAGCCAGCTGCCTGGCCAGGACCTGATCGTCACTGTCACCAAGCAGAACCACTACCGCTACCGTGCAGTGGTGCCCATCATTCCTCCCGAAGGTTCCTTTGTTATCTTTGACGAAGTGACCATCAACGATTCTCTTGGCAACGACAACGGTGCCTGGGACTTCACTGAAGAAGTCACTTTGGACATCACACTGCACAATGTTGGCCTCGATCCCGCTTTGAGCGTGACCGCGGTCATCAGCAGTGAAGACGACATGGTCACTATCCTGGACGACAGCGAAGCGTATGGCGACATCGCCGCTGACGGTTTCCTGGGTATGGCCGATGGTTTCCGGGTGGTCCTGGATGCTGCCGTTCCCGATGGCCACGTGATTCCTTTCACCGTGGTGGCCACCGATGCCGATTCGTTCTACACCAGTGGTTTTGCCCTGGTGGCCCACGCGCCGGTTATGGCTATTGCAACCTATGAAATCACCGGTGATGAAGATGCCGACGGTATCCTTGATCCAGGTGAATCTGCCACCATGACGGTGACACTGGAGAACCTTGGTTCTGCAACGGTCAGCAACATCAACGTGGATCTGGCCAGTCTGAATCCCAACGTGGTGTTGACCGGCGAAACCGGATTTATCCCCATGCTGACTCCTGGTGGCAGCCGTGGTGTGAGCTGGTCAGTGACCGCCCACGAAGAAACTCCCATTGGCGAGTTGGCTGAATTCGATCTGGTTGCCGCTTGCGATGACTACGATTTTGCCGGCACCATCAACCTGAGTATTGGCCTGAGCATCGAAGATTTCGAATCTGGCAATTACTTGACCTATCCCTGGGAAATGAGTGGTAACGGAGATTGGATCATCACCGAAGTCGATCCGGGCCAAGGCATTTACAGTGCCCAAAGCGGTTCGATTAATGATTCGCAACATTCTGAATTGTCAGTGGAAGTGGCTGTGCTCTCGCCGGGTACCATCACCTTCATGGCCAAGGTCGACAGCGAATCCGGTTATGATTATCTGCGCTTCTATATCGATGGAAGCGAGCGGGCCAGCTGGGCCGGTTCCATGGGCTGGACGGAAGTATCCTACGCCGTCGAACCTGGCAACCGTGTCTTCACGTGGACTTACACCAAAGACGGTTCCGTCTCCAACGGCGCCGATTGTGGCTGGGTTGATTACATCATCTTCCCGGCTATCGGCGAGCCTTTGCGGCCCACCTGCGAGATCGACCCGGGCAACCTGGAAGAAAATCTGGCCAGGCCGAACTCCAATGTTCAAATGCTCACCATCACCAACACCGGTGAAGGCGAACTGGTTTATGATGCTTCTGTGATGCTCGGTGAGCGCCGGCAGACCGAAGTGCCTTACCAGAACTTCAAAAAAGATGAAATCGATACGCGGACCTCTTCCAACGAGTCCCGTGGATCCGGTGGCCCCGATGCCTTCGGTTACACCTGGATCGACAGTGATGAGGCGGGCGGACCAGAGTATTCCTGGTTTGAAATCAACGGCGTGGGCACCAATGCCGGCGGCGGCGATGATGCCAACCTGGGTCCCTTCGATCTGGGCTTTGAATTCCCCTACTATGGTGGCACATTCGAATCCATACGGATTTGCACCAACGGTTGGGCGAGTTTCACCGCGACCTCCACCGCCTACAGCAACCAGGGTATTCCCAACAGTGCAGCTCCCAACGATCTGTTGGCAGCCTTGTGGGATGATCTGAATCCCAACGATGGTGGCACCATCTATTATTATGCCGACGTGAACAATGACCGGTTCATTGTGGAATTTGATGGTGTTCCTCATTACTCCAATGGTAATCCGGAAACTTTCCAGATTATCATCAACAGGAATGGCTCCATTGAGTACCAGTACAAGATTGTCGCAGCCGGAACCGGTTGCACAGTGGGTACCGAGAATGCCGCCGGCAACGATGGTTTGGAGATCGCTTTCAATACCAACTATCTGCACAGTGAAATGGCCATCCTGATTGCTGCTGAGCCCATTCCCGAACCCTGGTTGTCGGTCTCTCCGCGCCAGGGAGTCATCGGGCCCATGAGCAGCGGCGATCTGGAAGTGACCTTCAACTCAGTGGACACCGAAGCCGGCGACTACACGGGTGTTGTCTCTGTTCAGACCAATGACATTGAAAACCCCGTTGTCCAGATTCCCGTGACACTGACCATCACCGACGGCGTGAGTGCGGCTGATAACAGTGGTCTGCCCACGGCTTATGTGCTGGACGGCGCTTACCCCAACCCCTTCAACCCGGCCACGACCATCAAGTTTGCCACGCCTCGCAGCGGTATGGTGAATCTGAAGATCTACGACCTTGCGGGTCGCCACGTGCGCACCCTGGTCGACGGCCAGAAGACTGCCGGTTACCATTCCGTCATGTGGGATGGCACCGACCATAAGGGTCGGGGCGTAGCCAGTGGCGCGTATTATTACCGCCTGCAGGCTGAAGGCTTCGAAGAGACTCAGAAAATGTTGCTGATCAAGTAAGCATTGCTGAGCGATTAAACAGAGGGCCGTCCGGGTGATCCGGACGGCCCTTTGCCGTTTGACGGTGGCCATTGTTGGCCAGCGGGTTTAATATCTCTCTTGTTGAAATTCTTTCAGACCAGCAAATTTCCGGAGGTTTATTCCTTGTCAGATTTCGATCTTTGCGTGATCGGCAGTGGCCCTGGAGGCCAGAAAGCAGCCATCCAGGCGGCCAAGCTCGGCAAAAAGGTGTGTGTCGTTGAGCGCATGCAGCAGGTGGGGGGAGTGGCTATCCACACGGGGACCATCCCTTCCAAGGCTTTGCGGGAGGCCATCATCCAAGCCACTGGCGGCAAAGATCATCTGCGGGTGCGGGCGGCGGTCAAGGCGGGAAATCTCACCATCAACGAACTGCTTGCTTCGTGCCAGCGCATCATTGCCACTGAGATGGAAATCGTGAGTGTTCAGTTACGGCGCAATGGTATCACACTTGTGAAGGGGGAAGCTTCCTTCAAGGATAAAGGCACCGTCACGGTCAATAGCTCTGAAGGCCAATCAGAAATCAGTGCGGACAAATTCATCGTTGCGGTGGGCACTGAGCCTGTGCGCCCGGCCTTTATTCCCTTTGATGAGGAATGCATTCTGACATCGGATGATCTGCTGCATTTGAAACGTTTGCCCGAGTCGTTGATTGTCGTTGGCGGCGGTGTTATCGGCACCGAGTTTGCTTCCATGTTTTCACGACTGGGAGTACGGGTGACCATGGTGGTGGACAGCCTGCGGCTGCTGAGTTTTCTCGATCAGCAAATTGGCGAGGCTTTGCAATACCACATGCGCAGCCGGGGCATGACTCTTCGTTTTGGTGAAGAACTGCAGGAAGTGAACAAGCTGGAGGGCCAGGGCCATCCCGTGGTTGAAGTCAAATTGAAGAGTGGTAAATGCCTGCAGGCCGATGCTTTCCTTTACTGTGTGGGCCGGCAGGGATGCACCGAAAATCTGGGTCTGGAAAATGCAGGGCTGGAGGCCGACAGCCGGGGCTGTATCAAAGTTGATGAAAACTACCGCACCGCAACGCCGAGTATTTATGCCGTGGGCGATGTGATTGGTTTTCCCGCCCTGGCCAGCACGTCCATGAACCAGGGCCGCATGGCCAGCTGCCATCTGTGCAACAAACCCCAACACAAACTGCGCAAGTTTTTCCCCTTCGGTATTTACTCCATCCCCGAAATCAGCATGGTGGGCGACACCGAAGAAAGTCTCACCGAAAAAGCCATCCCTTATGAAATTGGCTGCGCCGGGTATAAGGAAATTGCCCGCGGGCAAATTATCGGGGATGAGGTGGGATTGCTGAAGATTTTATTTCATCCTGAAACCCGCGAGGTTCTGGGAGTGCACATCATTGGAACCGGAGCCACTGAGTTGATCCACATCGGGCAGGCAGTGATGGCTTTGGATGGTCGCCTGGATTACTTCATGGACAGTGCATTCAATTACCCGACTTTGGCTGAGTGTTACCGGGTGGCGGCTTTGAACGGGGCGAATAAGCTGCGCTAGCAAAACTACCCAAAAAAAGGGCCACCCGGCTAACCAGGCGGCCCTTCCTGTCACTGATAAAAAATCAGTCCAGGTACTTCACGGTGGTGGCAAAGAAAGTCATCGCTTCCAGGTCACCCTTGGTGGCGGACTCAACGTTGACGGGAGCAGCACAGCTACCGGCGAGTTCACCCTCATGTGGTTCCTCTTTACCCTCTTCAGCATCGTCACCGCAGTAATCCTTATACTTGGCCACGACAAAACCGGTCATCCGAACTTTTTTGCCGTTCTTTTTAGTGTCGAACTTGAAGGCATCGTCTTTGGCGCGAACCAGAGTGAAGGCGTTGCCTTCCTCGTACTGGCCATCGGCGATCCACATCTTGCAACCACTTTTGCAGGCGCCGACGATGGTGCCTTCAACGGTGATTTCCTTGCCTTCAATTTTGGTGACTGAAGACTCCATGGTCTTGACGTTGTAAACTTCTTTTTTGGCTTCGGTGGCGAAGCCGGGGGTGGCGATCATGGTGATCAGCAGAGCTGCCATGGCGATGGTTATCAGTTTGGTTAATTTCATTTTGGTTCTCCCCAATTTCAATCCAGGTTAAAAGCTCTTGCGACGACGAATCTTGAAGTACATGACAATGCCAGTCACGGAAAGAACCGTGAAGCTGGCGGCGATCAGGTCGTAAAACCAGGGCCCATAAGTGCCCAGGATTTCTCCCGTGTGGAAGTCGGTGATCAGCCATTGCAGAGGCACGCTGTGGGCCTCATCGGGAAACAGGTCGGCCAGCCCCTGGGCTTCCCGCACCTGATCCAACCTCTGCTGGTACGCCGGTGGCAAAACTTTCGTGGAGACGCGCGTGGTGTCAACCCAGCGAAAGTCGTGCCGGTGGTTCAGCAGAAATCCGGTGATGGAGATGAAGAACATGCATACAGCCACAAATAAACTCAGGCCTTTCAGGTAGCCAAAGCTGAATATGTGAACTTTTCGCCAAGTCTTCATCTGGTTCGCTTTCATCAGATCAAAGGATAACATACCGGTGGGATAGTAGTTCCCGTTAAGTCGAAGAAATATAGTATAAAGGTGGGTCTTGGTGAAATTATTAACATCAAAATGATGACAAAAATATGACAAAGGGGCGATTTTGACCCTAAAAGGGCAAAAGGCCCACAGAAAAGTGAATCTCATAGGGCAGGCCGAAAGTTTTTATGGCTCCTCAGCAGAATCTGTGGGCGCAACCCGGGATTTTCATCTTGTTGAAAGC
>JAOZJV010000174.1 GCA_029935695.1 Candidatus Krumholzibacteriia bacterium
TGTCCCCATCCAACCGGGCAATGGCGCGAATGGTGCCGAAGTTCAGAACGTTGACATTCACCTTGGTTTCCGGGTGTCCCACCACCGAAGCGCGCAACAAAAACGGATCAGTGTAAACAGCAGTGGAGTTGATGACCGTCACGCCATCGTTGGCCCGGTACAGAGGCTCGGGCCGGGGATCAAATTCACCATAGCCGGTGCTGCGCACAAAACCGGCCCGGCTGGCGGCACCACTGAACCAGGCGTCGTTCAGGCAGCGACGATCATCGCAACTCTCGGCATAGTACCAACCGTTGTCGGCCCACACTTCCACCCAGGCGTGGTTGTTGTCGATGAAGGTCCAGTATGGGGTCGAGCAAGTGCGCGCGGGAATTCCTGCCGCCCGCATGGCGCAAACCGTGAGAATCATTTCTTCTTCGCAGCGACCCAGGCCGCGTTTCAAAGTAGTGAGGGGGCCCATGTCGCGACCACTTGTGGAAATGAAAGTTGCCTGCTGCCGGCACCAGCGGTTCACTGCCAAAGCTGCCTCTTCCATGGACTGATAAGGAGCAACCACCGGAGCCAACTCCGCCTGAAGTGTGCTGCGCCAGGGCTGCAAAGGTTCCTGACTCACCCGGTGAGGCACCACAAAATGAAGCCATGTTTCCCGGGGAAGATTTGCCCGCCAGGGGGCTTTCCGGTAGGTATCACAGGCCAGCTGCACATGTTCCTTCAGAAGCCCGGGATGAAGAGAAGCCAGATCACTTTCCGGCAGCCAGGCCAGAATCCACTGCGCCGCATCATGCTCCAGGGAACCGGCCGGAAGGGTGGCATACCAACGAGAAATTTCATCACCCTCGGGATGGCGCGAGAGAGTTCCGGCAACCTTCCTGTCCAGGTTATTATCCGCCAGATTGGTACAACCGACTGTGATGAGCAGGCATAATAAAAGGGTGGCGACCAGAGCAGCCGCCACCTTATTCATGAAAAAATTCATGTTCATCCTTATTGATCGAGTAATGCCAGAATTTCTTCTGTTTTTTCATTCATCAATGCAGCGTCGCCCCTTGATTCAACATTCAGGCGGATCACCGGCTCGGTGTTGCTTTGGCGCAGATTGAAACGCCACTGTCCCATGTCCATGGAAACACCGTCGGTGCGGTCGATGGCCACGGAATCCCCCGTGTATTTCTCTTCCACCCGGGCCAGCGCGCCGTCCGGATCTTCCAGGCGCCGGTTGATTTCACCGCTGGCCGGGAAAGCCTCCTGCATCTCTTTCACCAGAGCCGACAGTGGTTTTCCCGAGCTGGACAAGACGGCCAGAACATTCAGCCAGGGCAACATGCCGGTGTCGCAATACGCGAAGTCCCGGAAATAATGATGGGCTGACATCTCGCCACCATAAACAGCATCTTCGGCACGCATGCGTTCTTTCATGAAGGCATGCCCGGTTTTGTTCATGATGGGGATGCCACCGGCTTTTTCCACCACATCGATGGTGTTCCAGGTCAGGCGCGGGTCGTGCACGATTTTACTGCCCGGATTCTGCTTCAGGCTGGCAGCGGCCAGCAGGGCCACCAGGTAATATCCTTCGATGAAATCACCGTTCTCATCGAAGAAAAAACAGCGGTCAAAATCGCCATCCCAGGCCAGGCCCAGGTCGGCCCCATGCTCCCGGACAGCCGCGGTGGTGGCGCTGCGATTCTCAGGCAGAAGAGGATTGGGAATGCCGTTGGGGAAATTCCCATCGGGTTCTTCGAATACGGGGACGATTGTGCAGGGCAGATGTTTGGCCAGGGCAGCCACCACAGGACCAGCGCAACCGTTGCCACCGTTGGCCACAATTTTCAGCGGTTTGAAAGCCGTCGTATCCACTTTGGTGAGCAGATATTCCACAAATTCTTCCTGAATATCCAGACGCGAGACCGTGCCCCGGCGCCCGGTGAGTTCCAAATCACAATCCAGCGCGCTGGCGCCGATTTCATCCAGTCCACTGTCACCGCTGATGGGCTTTGCTTCATCCCGGACAAGCTTCATCCCATTATGGTCCATGGGGTTATGGCTCGCGGTGACCATGATGCCACCATCGGTTTTGTGGGCAAAAGTTGCATAATAAACCATCTCGGTCCCACACAAACCGATATCCAGCACATCGGCCCCCGCATCGGTCAGGCCGTGGGCCAGGGCAGCGCACAGTTCCTGGCTTGTGAGGCGGCAATCTCTGCCGACAATGAATTTTTTGCCGCCCAGAAAGCGCGCTGTGGACAGTCCAATACGGTAAGCCAGGTCCAAATCCAGTTCGCCGGGGACTTTGCCTCTGATATCGTAAGCCTTGAAGCAGGCAGGTTTCGTCGGAAATGATGCCATGGTCTGAAAAGCCTCCACATACGGGTCTTTGTTGTATTCGGAACCCTCTTTGATTAGCATGAAATGAGCCAGGGGGCAAGCATGAGAGCATGCCTGAAGAGCTTTTTCTTTCGGAACCATAAGAGCTGGCGCACTGTTTGCTTTCGTGCCATCATGTTACTGGAAAAGATTTCGTGTCCGGCAGCGTCGGGCATCATGTTCAGACTGATAAAATGGAGGATTACCTTGAAAACTCTGCTGAAGATTTCCCTGTTGGTAGCGTTGGCCACCATGATGACCGGCTGTTTGCAAATGCACATGGACACGGAGCTCAAAAAAGACGGCTCCGGCACCATGGAAATGACCATGTCCCTGTCCCAGGTAGTATCTGATGTCCTGGCCGAAGGCGCTGGCGATGATGATCTTGAGGACATCGGCAAGATCATGCAAATGTCTGAAAAAGAGCTGAAAGAAAAGGTCAAAGGCCACGACATCAAAATTAAGAAATTCAGCACCGACAAAATTGATGGCAAAGAGTCCATTCACGTGGTGATGGAGTTCAAGGACCTTGAAGGCATGAGCTATGCCATGAGCCAGATTCAAGGCTCCGGTGAAAGCGAAGGCGGCATGGCCATCATGGATCTCGGTAATGGCCAATACGCCCTGCGGCCCTACTCTTACAACTGGCCTGTCACTGAAGAGGCTGAAGAAGAAGTTATCGAAGAAGAGTCCATGGATGATATGGACCCTGAAAAAATGCAGAAGCAAATGGAAATGATGGGCAAACTCATGGGCGCCATGGGCGAACTTGAGTTCAGCATGAAGATCACGGTTCCCGGCGACATCATCACCAGCAACGCCCCCGTGGTTGAAGGCCGCACCAGCATCTGGACCATCAACTCCAGCAACATGATGACCGCTGGCGGAGACATGGAACCGGACATCGTCTTCAGCAGCAAAGGCCTGAAGATGAAGGCCATCAAGGAATAGTTTTCGGCTGCGGCCAAAGCTCTCTCCTGTTTGTTGATTTGAAAGGCTGTCTTTGGGCAGCCTTTCTTTCTCTCCTGAAAGGGAAATGATGCGACGTGATGATTTCCTCCACACGGACGACGCCTTCTTCCAGCAGGTGGCCCGGCGCTGCCCCGTGGGCTATCTGAGCCTCATCACGGCTGACGGGTATCCCCGCAGTATTGCCCTGAACTTCGCTGCCAAAGATCAGGCCGTTTATTTCCACGGCGCCCTCGCTGGTGAAAAATTTGATCTCCTCAGCAGCGGTGTTCCCGTGGGTTTCACCATGGCCCGGGAATTGAGCTACATCCCCTCCAACTGGACAGGACCCGAGTATGCGTGTCCTGCGACCCAGTTGTTTAAATCAGTGGAGATCAAAGGCCGTTGCGCGGTGGTTTCCGATCTTTCGGAAAAAGCATTGGGATTGCAGGTCTTGATGGAAAAGTATCAACCTGAAGGAAGTTTCCGGCCCATCAAAGCAGATGAAAAAATGTACCTGAAGGCGCTGCAGCAGACCGGGGTTTTTCGGGTTGATGTGGAAAGCTGGGCTGGAAAATCTCGGTTGTTTCAAGACAAGCCGGAAACATTTTTGGAAAAGGTTATCAGCAAACTGGAAGAACGGGGATTGCCCGTTGACCTGGAAACTGTTGTTGAGATGAGGAGAATTCCCGCCGGCGGGAATTCTGAATAACGATCACCGACGCCCACTGATACCCTGGCCACGCCAAACCAAAAAGCCCAAACTGCCAATAACAGACGCACCCGTCCACACCCAGGGAGAAACCCCGGCAATTTTATCCAGGGAAATCGCCTGGCTCCCAAACAACCAACCCAGAGAAAACAAAACCAGCCCCACAGGCAGCAACATCAGCAGATGATGGCTTTCGAGAGGAGAGTTCCGGGCTTCCCGGGATGAATCTTTTTGCATTGGAAGGGCAGCAATGGAATCAAACTCCATGAGCAAATCATCACGCCACTGCTTTGGCTTTGTATCCGAATCCTCTGCAGCAGCGTCCTGGTAGACGTCCCGTTTGCGCAACCATGTGGACAGGGTTTGTTTTTCAGACACTGTCATCCTCCAGTATGATCCTCAGGCGAGAAATGGCCCGGTGGCAACGAACTTTCGCCGCGGATTCACTGATATCCATGCGATCGGCGACCTGGGCGAAAGGCAACTCTTCAAAAAAGCGCAGAGCCACCACTTCACGATCCCTGACATTGAGATGGTTCAGAGAATCGCGCACCCTGGCCGCTGTCTCCCGCCGCTCCAGGGTTCGCAGCTGGTCATCTTTGCTGTCAGGTCTCTGAATCACCAGTTCCAAACTGGTCTCACGATCATCACGTTTCTTCTCCCGATTCACCAACCGTATTCCTTCACGCCAGGCGATGCGGTAAAGCCAGGTTGAAAGCCGGCTCTCTCCGCGGAATTCGGGCAGGGCCCTCAAGGCTTTATGGAAAATACGGGACAGGGCCTCTTCGGGTTCTCTGACCCGCATTCTTTTGAGAACATCAGTGACCATAGGTTCCCAGTCATCCATGAACCGGGAAGCATTGCGGCGATTCAGCGGCAAATATCTTGCTGCTGATTCCCTGGCATCCGCTCCCTGGTGATGGCTGACGTTGCTCATGTATCTTTGGACCAGGCCTTTGAGATAAACGTTACAAAAAAAAATACTGTAACCGACCGGAAGGTTACCCGGTCCAACGTTACATAACCAACTGAAACCGATCACACGGCCCCTGGCCCACTAACAATAACAGGAGATCATCATGAATGCATTCCTAGCCTCAAGTGACTTCGCAGACCTGGGAAAGTTCCTTTTCCCTTTGATCATCGTTGGCATGTCCATGAGTATTCCCATTATCGCGATCATCACCGACCATCTGCAGAAAAAGGAACGCATGCGGTTGATTGAGAAAGCGATTGAGCACGGAGCCGACCTGAAAAACCTGGATCTTGAAGATGCGCCTGCCCGGCCTCGCCTGCCGTATCGCAGCGGCATGATTCTGCTGGCTGTCGGTGTTGCGTTGTACTTTGGCGACAAATTCATCGACCCCCGTTTTGGTGGTTTTCAATTCTTCCCTCTGGCGGGTGTCGGGCTGATCTGTGGATGCATTGGCATTGCTCAATTGTTGAATGACTGGTTGAATCGGAAGCGGATTGATGGATGACAAATGGGGAAACCTGTAAAAAAAAGGCTCCGGAACAACCCGGAGCCTTCATTCAAACTCAAAACCCTCAGGCCTTATGCCCCCCCGGCACCCTCCACAATAGTCGGCATCGGCCGGCTGGCCAACTCCCGATCCATCATGAACAGACCCTGTCCGCCGCCACCCATCATTTTCAATTTCTTGACGATGCTGTCGACGTTGGCTTCCTCTTCCACCTGCTCTGTCACGTACCACTGCAGCACGTTATTAGTGGCGTGGTCCCGCTCGTTGATGGCAAGGTCAGCCAGGGTGTTGATGTTACCCGTCATATACTGCTCATGCTCAAGGGCAGCCTCAAAAGCAGCCAGAGGAGATTCCCATTCCTTGGGAGGTGCAGCCACAGGTTTGAGTTCAACTCGAGCCCCGCGCTCAATCATATAATCGAAGATTTTCATGGCGTGCAGATACTCTTCCTGAGCCTGCATGCGCATCCAGTGGGCCATGCCTTCAAGATCCATATCCTCAAGGTATGCGGCCATGGCCAGGTAAATGTAATTGGAGAAGTACTCTTCGTTGATTTGCTGGTTCAGAGCGTCAGTCATTTTGGGAGACATCATGGCAATATTCCTCGGGTTCGGGTTCTGTGCAGCTGAATTAGTCTATCCCTAAATTAGCCCCCTCTCGGGCCATCTGCCAACACAAATTACGATGTTTGCAGATCCGGCTATTTCCGCTATTATGTGGGCAGTATATTCAGGGCGATAAAATCAGTCTTCATTAGCGACTTTTCCCTTATTCGCCCCTTAATTCCAGCATGTCCCCGCTTTGACGACTCTCCAGAGCCGCCCGGTCGGGGTTTGTGCTGTATGATAATCAACCCTTTCAGAAAAGGACTTCGGCAATGCCGAATAAAGAAGTCGCCAATTTTTCGGTGTCCTATCTGCAGGTTCTCGACGAGAACGGCAAGGTGGACGCCAAACTTGACCCCCAGCTGAGCGATGCTCAATTGCTGGAAATGCACCGCTGGATGCGTCTGGCCCGGGAACTTGATGAGCGCATGCTCAAACTTCAGCGCCAGGGACGCCTGGGCACTTTCCCGCCCAACACCGGGCAGGAAGCCATCAGCATTCCCATCGCCCTGGCCATGCAGAAGAACGACTGGTTTGCCGGCGCCTTTCGCGAACTGGGCGGACGTCTTGTCAGGGGCGAACCCATGACATCCATGCTCTACTATTACAATGGCTTTGAAGAGGGCAACATCATGCCCGTGGAAGACCTGCGCATTCTGCCCACCAGTGTGGTCATCGGTTGCCAGTTCCCCCACGCCGCCGGTCTGGCCTACGCCAGCCGCTATAAAGGTGAAGACGCCGCCGCAGTGGCCTTCATCGGCGATGGTGGCACCAGCGAAGGCGACTTCCACGAAGGCCTTAACTTTGCCGCTGTCTGGAAAGCTCCCGCAGTGTTTGTGGTGCAAAATAACCAATGGGCCATCTCAATCCCCCGGGCAAACCAGACATCCAGCGAAACCATCGCCCAGAAAGCCATCGCCTACGGCATTCCCGGAGTGCAGGTGGACGGCAACGATCCCCTGGCTGTGCACGTGGCCATCACCGAAGCTCTGGACAGGGCCCGGCGCGGCGAAGGACCGACCCTCATTGAGGCCGTCACCTACCGCCTGATGATGCACACCACTGCCGACGATCCCACCAAGTACCGCGGCAAGGAAGAAGAAGATCTGGCCTGGACCAAAGAACCGCTGCTGCGCTTCGACAAATACCTGCGGGATAAAAATTTATGGAATGATGAAAAGGAAGATTATCTCAAAGCTGAACTGAAGG
>JAOZJV010000727.1 GCA_029935695.1 Candidatus Krumholzibacteriia bacterium
TACCAGCATCACGAGCGCTGGGATGGCAAAGGTTATCCCAATGGTTTGGCTGGAGAAAATATCCATATCTTTGGCCGCATCACAGCCATCGTGGATGTTTTCGACGCGGTGATCAACAAGCGTTGTTACCGTGATGCCAAGGAACTGGGAGAAGTGGTGGCCATGCTGCGGCAGGGCCGGGGAACCCATTTCGATCCGGATCTGGTGGACTGCTTCCTGGCCAATCTGACAGAGTTTGTGGCAGTGGTCAGGTCTCATCCTGACAAGATTCTGAATGCTGTTCAAAAAGAAGGAGAAGAAAGGGCCTGATCTCTGCACAACAACTTGCGGTTTCAGGCAATTGAAGCGACAATGGCAGGAACAAATCCATTGTTTCATTTCAGCCTGGAGGTGCTCCGTGAGCCACCGCGATCCGCATTCATACACTGATCTTACCCAAGGCCGCGTCCAGAGCATGGACATTGATCTGACGGTCAATTTTTCCAACAGCACAATTACCGGCAAGGCCGATTTCCATCTGGCTGCGGCCACTGGTGGTCCATTGGACCTGGACACCCGGGATTTGAACATCGTTTCAGCTCAGGACGCTTCCGGCAACACCATCAATTTCGAGCTGGCTCCAGCAGACGAAGTTCTGGGCAGCCGCCTGCGTGTGACCCTTCCTGAGGGCACTGTAAAATTCACTATTGAGTTCATCACCAGCCCCGAAGCGTCGGCGCTGCAATGGTTAAAACCTGCCCAGACTGCCGGCGGCAAGCATCCTTACTTGTTCAGCCAGTGCCAGGCTATTCACGCTCGCAGTGTGATGCCATGTCAGGATACGCCCATGTCCCGATTCACTTTCAACTGCAGCATGACCGTGCCTGAAGAATTGACAGTGGTGATGGCCGCTGCGCCCGGTGAAAAGCAGGCTTCCGATCAGGCAGGCATGACGACCTTCAATTTTGCCATGCCTCAGAGCATCCCGCCCTATCTGTTCGCTTTTGCCGTGGGCAACATCACCGCCAAGGAACTGGGGCCTCGCTCCACCTGCTACACGGAACCTGAGATGATGGAAAAATCGGCCTGGGAATTTGCCGAAGTGGACCGGATGCTGCTGGCTGCCGAAGAAATTTTCGGACCCTACCTCTGGGATCGTTTCGACTTCCTGGTGATGCCTCCTTCGTTCCCCTACGGCGGCATGGAAAACCCGCGTCTGACCTTCCTGACACCCACCCTGCTGGCTGGCGATCGCAGCCTCGTCAACGTGCTGGCTCATGAGCTGGCCCACAGCTGGACCGGCAACCTGGTGACCAACGCCAGCATCAACGATTTCTGGTTGAACGAAGGTTTCACCGTGTGGGCCGAGCGCCGCATTCTGGAAAACATGGAAGGCCTGGAGGCCAAGAGCCTGAGCGCCGCCATCGGTCGCAATGGTCTGATGGAAGCCATGAACAGTTTTGGCAAGGGATCGGCTTTGACCAAGCTGGAAATCAATGGCGAAGGCAAGGACCCGGATGAGTTTTACTCGCTCGTGCCTTACGAAAAAGGCTTCCTGTTTGTGGCTCTTTTGGAAGAGACCGTGGGCCGGGAGAAGATGGATGTCTTCGTGAAGAAGTACATCGATCACTTTGCCTTCACCTCTTTGACCACCGCTCAGTTTGAAGAGTACCTGAACGCCGAACTGCCTGGTGTTGCTGAGCAGATGGGTGCTGATGAATGGATCCACCAACCGGATCCTCCCGCCAATGCTCCAGTTTTTGCCTCAGCTCGTTTGGAAATGTTGGAAGGTCTGGCCAGGACCTGGAGTGATGGAACGCGGCCCGAAGTGGCTGATGCATGCAAGTGGACTCCTGAAGACTGGCAGATTTTCCTGCAGGCTTTGCCGGGTAAGCTGACCACTGAAGATTGCGCCTGGTTGAATGATAATTTCAAACTGAATGAGCAGGGCAACAGTGAGATTTTGTGCAACTGGTTGCAGATTGCTGTCAATAGTAGTTTTAAGCCTGCTTATGATCGGGCGGCGAGCTTTCTGAGTGAAGTGGGGCGGATGAAATATTTGAAACCG
>JAOZJV010000728.1 GCA_029935695.1 Candidatus Krumholzibacteriia bacterium
TGCATGCTCCGCGCATTGCTGAAAGCTGGGAAGTGGGGCCGGACAGCCTTTCCATCACCTATCATTTGCGCCCCTGGGTCTGGGAAGATGGCCACTCGCTGACTGCTCATGATGTTGCTGCTTCTTTCCGGCTTTTCAAGGATCCTCGGGTGGCCAGCCATCGTCGTGGATTTTTTAAAAATGTCGTCAGCGCCGAAGTCGTTGATGAAGCAACAATTTGTTATCATTTTTCACGTATTCAGCCAGATCCTCTGACCCGGACCCAGCACGCGATTCTTCCTTTGCATATTATTTCAGACCTTGACCCTGCACAGGTGGGCAGCTGGCCCTTGAATCAGAAACCCTTTTCATCCGGTCCTTTTCGTTTGGTTTCATGGGAACATTCTCAGAAAATTATTCTGGCCAGAAATGAAAAATATCCCCTCGACAGCCCTTTTCTGGACCGCGTCTCCTTGCGTATCATGCGGGAATCCGCCACCCGAATCATGGGATTGGAAACCGGTGAAGTCGATTTTGTCGCCGATGTTTCTTCTCATGACGCCAAGAGGCTCAGGGACAATGACAACCTGCAGGTGTTGGTCACCGAAGGACGGCGTTTTTATTATCTGATGTGGAATTGCCGCAATCCTCGCTTCAGTGACGCGGCCACCCGCCGGGCCCTGAGCATGGCCATCGACAGGTCGCGCATGAATGAAACGCTTTTGGATAATTTTGGTGATTTGGCCGTGGGGCCGGTGGCTCGGGTGGTCTGGAACTTCAACAAAGACCTGAAGGCCGATTCGTATGATCCCGTCCGGGCTTCTGCCATGTTGGCTGGGGCTGGCTGGAAGGATGAGGATGGCGACGGTGTGCTTGAACGCGATGGTCTCCCCCTGGAATTTGAAATCCTGACTCGACAGGGTGATCCTGTACGCTCCAATGGAGTGGTCATTCTGCGGGAAAATCTGAATGCTGTGGGAGCGCGGATTTCTGTGCGGACCCTTGAGCTTGTCTCCGGCCTGGCTCTGGTGCGCGAAGGCACATTTGATTCCTATTTCGGAGCCATGAATCCCAACCTCTTCGGTGATCCAACCAGTGCCGTCCACACCAGCGCAGTTGACGAATTCAACAATGGTTTTTATTCTAATGCAGTGGTTGATTCTTTACTGGAAGCCGCTCTCAGCCAACAGGATCGCACCCTGGCTATGCCCATTTGGAACAGGTTGCAGGAAGTGTTGCAAGAGGATCCCCCGGCGGCTTATCTGTTCTGCCCGCAAAGACTGGATGTTGTTTCAAAGCGGCTCCGGGATGTGCGGCCTGATGTTTTGTCCCCTTTCAACAACCTGACCCAGTGGTGGATCGCTCCTGAGGATCGAAAATACATCACGAGTGTGCCTGGTTCATAAAAAGGGACACAACCATACCGGGGGCAGCCAATGAAATATTCAAAAGAAACGAGTGATTTTTTGCGGGCATTGTTTTCATTTTTTTCCGTGAGCGCGTTGTTCGTGCTTTTCATGTTTTTTCCTGCGTGCTCCGACTCCAGCGACCCTGTTGTGCAGCCCGAAGACCTAACATTTCAATATTCTCCCAATTCTGCATTGGTCACTTTGTTTCCGGACGAAAGCGCAGACTTTTCTGTGTCGCCCAGTCCCTCGGTTCAGCTTGGAAACCAATGGAAACTGAATGGTGCCTCCTCAGGTGAAGAATCTATTTATCATTATGAGCCCATCCGCATCGGCGTCGACATTCTGCGCTTGGATTCAACATATTCTTCCGTCACCTGGAACCGGACCTGGTACATCAGCACTGTTGAAAATCTGACCACCATCCCACCAGTCGTTTCTTTCGTTGTTTTGGACCACGGACCGGTGGCAGGTGATGTGGAAGTATCCTGGCATATGATCTCCCAGTCCACGTACCCCATCGTCGAGTACCGCATCGCCATGAGTTATGAAGGGCCAGTTACGGCTGACAACTGGGCCGATGCAACCCTGCTGGGTGTGTACCCTCATTTGCACAATCAGGTGGGTTACAATGTCACCTACACCGAGGCGGATGACGGGAT
>JAOZJV010000729.1 GCA_029935695.1 Candidatus Krumholzibacteriia bacterium
AAAGCCTGTGCGCTGGTGTCATTCTGATGAGTTCCTACATACAGCACGATTTCTTTGGACTTCAGGGCACCAGCCACTGCTTCGTCGGCAGCAGGATCGCCCCCAAGAATCACGATGGTTCCCGAGGCACCTTGAATTTTGGCTGCCAGGTCAGCACCAGACAATTCTTCCATTCCAAGCAGATCCAATCCCTTGCGATTGGGTGTGCGGTCGGCGCTCAGCAGAAGCTCGTCCGCCTTTCCCATGTCTGCCGTGGCCAGACCACCACAAACCGTGTCGCAACCCGTGGCCACTGCCAGCACTTTCAGCAGATGAAGCTCTTCGAGAGACTGATGAGCACTGCCAACAACCAGGCCAACCTTGCCCTGGGCCACAATGCTTTTGAGCTGGTCCATGGCACTGGACCAATCCACAGTAGCGGCACCAAAGAGCGGATCCTGCAGACGTTTGCTGTCGTGCACGGCCTTGTAGGTCATGCGGCCTTTGTCACACATGAACCGGCCATTGACATCCGGGTTGAAACGAGGCTTCAAACGGTAAATGCGCTCAGCTTCGTAATCGATGCGAATGTTGCAACCGGTGCTGCAACCAGGACAGATGCTTTCGGCAGCCTTCAGCATCCACACCCTTTTCTGGAAACGGAAATCCCGGCTGGTCAATGCACCAACAGGGCAAAGATCAACTGTGTTCAGGCTGTAGTTGTTGTCCAGTTCCACACCTTCGGGCACACCGACAACCGCCCGATCGCCCCGATTGTAAATACCCAATTCACCAGTTTTGGTGTATTCGCGGCAAAAACGCACACAACGGGAGCAAAGAACACAACGCTCGTTGTCATGGATCACCTGGGGTCCAATGACGGTGGCCTTGTTCTTTTTAACCTTGTCGGCCATATCGATTTTGGAATCGTACAACCCGAATTTCATATACTGGTTCTGCAACCCGCACTCTCCGGCCTGATCGCAAATGGGGCAATCCACCGGATGGTTGATCAGATGCATTTCCAGAATTTGCCGGCTGGCCTGTTGCACACGCTCGTTGCGGGTGAACACCACCATGCCGTCACGCACCGTAGTATTGCAGGCGATGGTCAACTTGGGCATGCCCTCCACTTCCACCTGGCAAAGTCGGCACACGCCGGCAATGCTCAGATCGGGGTGGTAGCAGAAATGAGGCAGCGCCTCTCCCCTGGCTTTTGTGCAGGCATCGAAGAGAGAGGTTCCGTCTGGAACTTCCAACTCATTGCCGTCGATGGTCAGTTTGGCCATGTCCTGTTACTCCTGCTCGCCCCGCGGCCAGCGGCTGGTTGGCTCAGCCGGCGCGGTTTCCTGGATAAGGGCTTCAAACTCGGGGCGGAACTTGTCGAGGAAAGAGCGAATAGGCATCACCGCGGCATCAGCCAAGGGGCAGATCGTCAGGCCGGCCATGCCATTGCAAACATGTTCAATCAGGTCGAGGTCTGCCGCGGTGCCTTCACCCCGGCGAAGCTTCTTGACGATTTTATGCAACCAGCCGGTGCCCTCACGGCACGGGGTGCACTGGCCACAACTCTCATCATAGTAAAAATGCATCAGCACCTGGATGAGCTCGACCATGTCGCTGCTCTCGGGGATAATGATCATGCCGCCGCTGCCGAGCATGGTGCCGGCCTGGCCCAACGATTCATAATCCAGGGGCACATTCATGATTTCAGCCGCCGGCAGCACAGGCACCGACGATCCACCCACGATGACGGCTTTCAACTCTTCCCCATCGGCCATCCCACCGAGATAGTCGTGAAAGAATTCCCGGAAAGTCATGCCCAGGGGAATTTCAAACACACCAGGATTTTTCACGGGGCCACTGACGGACCACAATTTGGTCCCACAACTTTTTTCTGTGCCGATGGCGCTGTAGGCCGCGGCACCATTGTTCATAATCCAGGGCACCGAGGCTACGGATTCCACGTTGTTGACGATGGTGGGCTTGTCCAGAAAACCGGACACGGCGGGAAATGGCGGCTTGAGTCGTGGCTGGCCTTTGCGGCCTTCCACCGAGTTGATCA
>JAOZJV010000175.1:0-5232 GCA_029935695.1 Candidatus Krumholzibacteriia bacterium
GCGACCTCCGGCTTGACAGGCCGGCGTTCTAACCAAACTGAACTACGCCCCCGCCAGATATGATCTGACAAGGCCAGCAATATAGTTGGAGCAGATACTGGTGTCAAATTTTTAGTTGAACGATATGCCGTTGTTTTTTGACAAATCGGAACATGGATGTCGTAATTCAAGAATCTCCTCAAAGGGGATCAATCAAATCACAACTTACATCGTACTTGGAAGTTACGGTCCACCCAGCTTGCAAAAAGGTTGCAAATTCCTCTTGAAGTGAAGGATGCCCCATCACCAAACACTGCCCTGAATCCAGCAAGCGGTTTTGGAGATTCCGGGCCCAGGGGCTGTCAGTCCAATCAACGGGCATGGGACGATGGTTGGTCACCAGCAGCCATGAGATCATATCTTCACCATCGAAGGGTTGATTCAAAGCGGTGACCCGCAATACGGCACCAAAACGATCAGCCCAGGCTTCATCCCACCGCATCCAGTGATCGGCAGCCAACCCGCCGGCAACTTGCCACCGGTCATCCCGGGCTAAATCCAGAAAGGCCAGTTTTTCTGATCCGGCAGC
Organism: Candidatus Krumholzibacteriia bacterium; assembly: GCA_029935695.1. Taxonomy (GTDB): domain Bacteria; phylum Krumholzibacteriota; class Krumholzibacteriia; order LZORAL124-64-63; family LZORAL124-64-63; genus LZORAL124-64-63. The sequence continues at coordinate 569 of JAOZJV010000175.1, forward strand.
AAACGAAGATGAAGCACCCCGGCCGACATCCAGGTACGGCTTTTCATCAAATGGGGTTTCTGGCAAGAGTTCAAGGGGGGATTTTTCGGGCACAGGTGAAGTTTTTCCATCACTGGGGAACGCGCCCCCTGGGACACCTCTGATCAGAAAAAGATCACATCCGGCAGTGGCCAACTGCTCAAACCACCCATAAGAAAGAGCCGATACTTCCACCATACCCTGATCTGCATCATCAGGAATATTAACCCCCAAATGGGCCATGGGTTGCCGCAGGGCTCCCATGCTCACATCATCGGCAATGAGCAGAAAAGAGGGGCCACCTTTGGCCAGACGGTGCCGAGAATCATCCAGGAAATTTTTGGAAAGAGTGGCTGGCCACTGGCCGGCATCCACCAACAAATGGCCAGGCATGATGGCTTCGGCCCCAGCTGCCAATCCCGCGCGAAATGGCTCTTCTTCACCGGCCGAAATTTCCACGGCTGCCGATTCCAGATGACTGTCTGTTGAACTTCCACCATGGCCCGGCCAGTGTTTCAGGCAGCAGAAAATTCCTGCGGAGCGAAGTCCTTCAACCGCTGCTTCAACATGACGGCTGACCAGGGCAGGATCACCACCGAAAGAGCGGGATCCAATGACCGGATTGCGTGGCTCACTTAAAACATCGGCGCAGGGAGCAAGCACCCAACTCAGGCCGGCGGCCAGCAACCGACGTCCGGTTTCCGCATGAACCCGGCGGGTCAGTTCCACATCATCCAAAGCACCGAGAGCATAAGCCACCGGCGGCCGGCCCAAAGCTGCAGCCAGCTGAGAGACGGGACCGCCCTCATGATCAGCCATGATCTGCAAACCGGGAACCGCTTCCTGGAGAACTGCACAAAGTTGCTTCAATTGGGAAAAATTTTGAACATTGCGGGAAAACAGAATGACACCGTAAGGTTTCCACTGCCTGAGCCAGGACAACTCAAGTGCCGAAGGCCAGGTCCCTTCAAGCCCCACGACCAACCGGCTGGCCAGTTCTTCGGGGGCAAAATCCCGCTGCTTCATCACTTGGTTGCCAACTGTCGCAGAACACTGCCCGGATAATAATGCACCAGGATTTCCGCGGCCGAATATCCCTGGGCAGCCATCTCCAAGGCCCCGGTCTGGCACAAACCAATGCCATGGCCGAACCCTCTGCCCTGGGCTGTTATTTCAGTCAGCTGACCATCCCGGCGCACCTTTTCCAATTCAAAACCAGCGCTGCGCAAAATCACCGGTTTGCCCGAGGCCGGGGCCAAAACCCAGCGCACCCGATCGCCGCGCACGTGGTAAATGCCCGCCTCGGTGTGGACCTGCAGTTGGGCCACCCGTCCGCTGGGGGTGTAATCGGTAATTTCCAGATCCAGAAGTTTTCCAGGCTGCATGGGATTAACACCAGGCTTGCGGGAGGTGAAGGTGGGCCTTGCCCAGGCAGGCCTCTCTCCCATGGTCATGTAGGCCAGATAAGCCGGCAGGGTCTCCTGAAGAATTTCCTCCAGCCGCCCGGCATTCCATTTTTCCACCCACTGAAAATATTTGCTCTCCGAGCAGAAGGCTTTTTGGCCCTTCCCGGTCGAATCGAGATGATTCACCAGATACGTTTCGGCCTTGCGGGGCCAGACTTTCTCCACCCGACTGGAGTGGCCTCCGCAGCAGGCGCTGTAATAGGCATCCACCAAACGACCGTTGCTCAGAAGCACCAAACCTGCGGTTTCTTCAATGGCTTCGTTGCACAGCGGGTCTTCATGACGGCTGCCTTTATAGACCTGGTCCATCACGCTGGCATACACATCAAAACCACGGGCGCGGCGGCTGCCCAGATGGCTGATGGTGTAAGTGCGCGCAGCCACGGCCTGGGCCGACAGGGCTGCCTTCTTATCTTTGCCGTGCCGGCCAATTTCCCAGGGCACAACCCCGCACAGATAGGACTCCAGTCCCACCTGGTTGATGAGGGTCAGTCCCCCGGTTTTCGGCGAGGGAATGACCAGAAATTCTCCGCGGTAATCTTTGTCATCGTGCGTGACACGCTGGGATGGATCTGTGGGCTGCAGAATAACACCACTGTGCTCGGAGCGAGCACCCGCCACAGTCCAAACCACGAAATCGCCCTGGCGGCTGCACTGCAGCTTGCCACCATCCTGATCAAAACGATGCAGGCGTTTCCGGCTTTGGGAGTCAAGAACCACTGCCGGCCCACTGACCGTCAGCGTAAGATGTTCCATTGCTTCCACCAGGCCAACACCCAGCAAAGTGGGCGCCACCAGGGAAGAGCCCTGGGGTGGTGGCTCGGCCCCCGGCTCCAAAGGAGCCAGTCGTTTGGGAGCACACCCGGCCGCCAGACTGGAAAGAATTAAAATCAGCAACAATCCCCGGGCAAAGATCCGTCTCTGCATGGGCTACTCCTTGGTATCAGTTCATCACCACCAGCCGCTGCATGGGGCTGACCAGCAGGCCCGACGGCGTATTCATTTCCAGTCGATACAAATAGGTTCCGTTGGCCAGATAATCACCATCATCATCCTGCCCGTTCCACTCGATAATACCCTCATGCCCGCCACTGTAGATGAAAGGAATGTTGGCCACCGAGCGTCCCGAAACGGCAAACACCCTGACTTTGCCCTCTCCACTGGAAGCGGACGTTTCATAAATGAACCGGGTCTCGGTTTTCATGGGGTTGGGATAATTCAAGACCTTGCTGATGGATGCATCGGGCAGTGTCGAGCCATCAGATTCGAGAACATAGGTGGTCTCAAATCCATTGATCAGCAAAATCACGGAGCGATCTTCGCCCCGGCCCGCCGTTGCGGTGGCGGTGAATGAAAAACTCATGCTGTTGGAGTTGCCCACCACGGGAACGAAATTTTCCACAGTCAGATTTTCACCCCTCAGCTCATACACCATGGTGTCGTCCAACCAGGCACCGCTGGTCATTTCACATTGAAAAGAGACCGGTTCATCTGGTGCAAATTCATAGGCATTGGGGTCATGCACTTCGCCATCCACAGTGAAAACGGCATCCTGGGATACATTCAGCAGCAGAGAGTAATGACGATCGCCAGACTGATCGGCACCGGTGTCAAAAACCTCGACCTGCAGCTGATGGTCAAAAGGTCTGACTGGCAGGTTCAGACGATAAAGAACCTGCTGATGATCATCTTCTCCGTCGGGAAGACTTTCCGTGGCCACGCTGGCTGTCAAATCAGCCCCTGTGGAATCGGTGACCAGCAGCCGGGCAATCCCCGCTTCATCCCGGGCATCAATGTTGATGATTCTGAGATTGTCCGCATCGGAACTGGTGAGATCAATTTCGCCGGAAATTTCCTGGTCCGGATCACCGGTCAGGATGGACGTCACCACGGGAGGACCCGCGTCCAGCATCATCAAAGGATCGCCCAGCAAGGTGAACTGGGCCACCATCTCCCGGTACCGGTGACCGGAGTAGGCCGGGTATACATCGGCTTCGCAGCAGAGCAGCAACTCGCCCAGCATCCAGCGGCTGCGCCCCACTCCGGCAGGCGCTCCGCTGGGAGTGGAAGCGCTGTTGGGAGGCAAATCGATCCACCGCTGCATGATGTACTTGCCGAACATTTCATTGGTGTCCACATATTCATAACCGGAGCTGCCGTAAGTGGCACTGGCGCCTCCGCCGATCCTGGTCAGGAACTTCTCGCCCAGAGATGACTCGATGGGATAATAGTTCAGCACTGTATCCTGGGCCCAATCAGAAATGTGGCAGCCCATGCCGAAAAACATCCAGGGGCTGTCGGCGTTGGTCAGCCCTTGCATATCATGCCGGTAACCAGTGCGGTTCAAATCCTGAAACCAATACTCGGAACACAGCAGATAGGCATTGGCGTGGCCCTGGTAATGAACCATCAAGCCACCAGAGCTCAAGGTCGTCAGCAGGTCGGTCAAGGCGTTGCTCTCGGTGATGGCTTCCTGGTAACGCACCGACGAACGGGGCTCAATGGACCCTTCAGCAATCCAGATGGGCTTGAGGTAATTATCCAGAAAGAGGGTGTCTGCTTCCAGCGTCACCGGAGAACCATTTTTCCAGAGAGGGGACATGATATCCCGCTCCACATCGGCAAATCCTCGCTCCACCGGTTTCTTGATCAGGGATGATTGTTCCCCCGCATAACCATTGGACCAGTGATCATCAGCCACGAAGATCATGCGCTTGCGCCAGTCCTGCCCTTCAAGAGGAGTTTCAACCAGGATGACTTTGTCGATCATGTTGTTCAGCTCGTCCACCGAGTTGCAGGGGAAACGGCCCACATACATTTGCCAGGGAGCAAAAATATTATTGGGGAAATCTTCGGTGGGATAGTTCATGCCCGACTCGAAGGTGGCAAACCACTTGTCCGAAGCCAGCACTTCCGGAGGATAAGACTGGTAACCCGTGTCCTGCACATGATAGTGCGTGGGCACCCAATCTTTGGACCAACCACGGGCCGAGGGCGAGACCCCCAGCTCAAGAGAATTCTCGTTGGCATCGCCCACCAGCATCAGACTGTAGGTTCCCCATTGGCTGATGGCGTGGTTCATAAAACGTTTGATGGCCCAGGGGTCTTTCAACCCGCCGGAATACCAATCGTAAATATCCTGGACTTCCACCACATGAACACTCAGATCGCATCCGGATC
>JAOZJV010000175.1:5242-7303 GCA_029935695.1 Candidatus Krumholzibacteriia bacterium
GAGCGGGCCTGGCGATGGGTGATCCAGCGTGCGATGGCCTCACTGAAATCAGGGTGAGTGATGACCACCAGATCAGGATCGTCACCGCTGATATCCACGGGGCTGATTTGGTCGGCAGCCAGAGTGGATTCGTAATAATTGAACTCACCGATGCCCAGACCATTGAAATTTCCTGCGGATACAAAGTGACGGGTGCCGGCATTTTGCTCGGCCTCAAAAGAGAGTTTCCAACCGTCCCCATCAGCCAGAAGATTGCTGCTGCCGAGGGGGCAGAAAACAGGGTTGCGGGGATCGGTGATTTCAAACAGTCCAATATCATTATTGGAAAAACCGGTGATAACCATGGGACGGGTTCCGCTGCCATCGCCCCCATGAAAAGTGAGCGAGTTGCCAACAGCCTGGTACAGGGCGTCATATTGCAGCACAGCCCAGTTCAGCCAGGAGAACAAGCGGGACCCATTTTGGCTGAGAACCATTTTGGAAGTGCTGCCATTCAAAGCATCAGCAGAGAAAGTATACAGCCTTTCGTCCAGCACATTGTCATCCACGATGCAGTTGGGCAGAGGGGTGATGATCGTATTGTCGGTGATCAATTCCACGCTCAGAACCTGCTCCACCATGGTGGCGCCAAATCCGGCAATCTGAAATTCAAGACTGGCCGTGGTGCCATTGGGGTCGGGGCTCCACAGGGGACTGAATCCCACGGAAACTTCGGTGGCCATGAAATGATTCATGAAGAGACGGTCATCGGTAATCGAAAGGGGAGACTGGCGGTAGGCAACCTGCTCTTCGTGGTGTTCAACCCGGCGGTAATTTTCCAGAGGAGCAGACGAAGCGGCCGGCAGGGACTGCACGCTCATGCGAGCCCAGCTTTGCCCTGCATCGGGTTCGGATGCGGCCACCCAGTAGTAGTTGCCCTTGTTGTTCATTTCAAAATTATCACCACAACCGGTAATTTCTTCGGGGCCCTGGCCAACATCAGCCAGAAATTCCACATCATCGCGCAGCCTCTGGCCGTGAAAGATAAAGAAATCGTCACCATCAAACAGATCGCCCTGGCCAACCATATGGATGGGAACTTCAATTTCCACGTAGGGCGCATCACCAGAACCGTCGTCCAGACGATCCAGATAGCGGCGTTGATAGAGTCTGATCTGGCTCTCGGCAACATCCTGATCGGGCAAATAACCCAGGTTGCGCAAACGCTCTGATGTGACCCGGTACAGGCGGGTTTGCTCTACAGCCAACCGGCCTTCCACGGGTCCCAGCAGGGTGCCGCTTTTTCCGCCCCGTTTGGTGCTTTTATTTTCGGCGGGAGCAGGTGACCCATGGTAACTGGCCTCCGTTGGCGAGCTCTCCAGCAAATTGTCGTTCAGCAGGAACCCGGAAAAATGTTTGTCGTTCTGGTTGCTGACTTTGGTTTCATGACCAACAGGAATGGAAGTGGTTTGTTGTTTGTCCCCTTCAAAAACGATATCCCATGATCCGCTGGTCATCATTTCCTGAGCCACCTGACCATCGTGGCGGATGGTATTCAAACGCCAGGAGATGAGCCGGTGACCACGCCACCACTTGATGTCTCCCAGCTGCAGAGCTGCACCGGAATAGCCACTGAAACGAGATCCCAGTTCCTGTCTGACCTTCTGAGGAACGGGCGCGTCGGCAGGAATCTCTTCACCGTGAAGCACCAGCATTTCAGACATGGACGCCAGGCCCGACGGTGCATCTTTTGTCAGCACCGGGATGGCCTGCACCATCAGAGGGCGGTTTCCAGCAGACACCCAATTCTCTTCACGGGAAACAATACGGGGCACAGTGCCGGGGGGCACCAGAAGCCAGCCTCCGGCCACCGGAGTGCGCACAGCACCCGGATTACCGAATGTGGGCACACCTTTCAACAGAGGATCAAAGAGAAGAACTTCACCGTCACGCAGTAGGATTTCCTGCCACTGCACAGTCCCTGCTTCAAGATTGATGGACAAGTGACTCGAATCACTTTCACGAACTTTCAAAGGATGCGCAAAAGCCGTATTGACCAGCAGAGAACAAAACACCAGAGAC
>JAOZJV010000730.1 GCA_029935695.1 Candidatus Krumholzibacteriia bacterium
GGCGCTTCGGGCCTACCGAAAAGAGGTTGGCCTTTTGTCCCCGGAGGAGATCAAGGCTTTTCGAAAGTCTTTGGGGTTGACCCAACATGAATTGAGCGAGCTTCTGGGTTGGGGAGGAGCAACCCTAAGCAGGTATGAAAATGGAGCGTTACAGGATGAAGCTCACGATCGGGCTATGCGAATGATCATGGAGCCGGATGCTTTGCTGGGTGTTATTGAAAATAATCCGGGGCTTCTCACCCAGGAGAAACGGAACCAACTTGTCAAAAAGTTGAAGACCAGGGAAAATGCCGAAGCCGCCTATCGAGATTTTTTCAGACGGTTTTTGACCGACTACCAGGCCGACATCAACAGTGGGTACCGGCGTTTTGACGCCAAGAAGTTCTTTGCCATGGTATTACATTTTTGCCGTGATTCCGGAATTCCCAGGACCAAGCTGAACAAACTTCTTTGGTATTCGGACTTTCTTTCCTTCAAGGACAACACTGTATCCATATCCGGTGCCCGGTACGCGCATCTGCCTTTCGGTCCCTGCCCAAACAACTATGATATTTTTATCGCTTATCTGACAGACATCGACAAAAGCCTCTCCGTTATGGAACAATCCAGCGGGGATTATTCCTGGGAAGTTCTTGTTTCATCTGGTAATCCGGATTATTCCCTCTTCACCAATAATGAAATGCATATACTTTCATCTGTTGCCAAATTCTTTGAGAGTAAAACAGCCAGAGAAATCAGCCAAATTTCCCACATGGAGCAGGGATACCAGGAAACCAGTGATGGCAAAATCATCTCCTATGACTTTGCAGATGGATTGGCTGGGGTGGAATAAAACTCGCTGTCTACTCGTTTTCCCGATCCTCCCAAACTGTTTTTGCTTTCACTTCATCAATGAGAAACCGCACACCCTGGTTGTCGGTTGGATTTAGCCAGAGCATTCGATCAAAGACCCGCTCGGCCTCTTCAAAACGTTCAAGGCGCCAAAGACACAAACCATACCCATGCATGCAGCGCAGAAACGGGCGGTTGTCGATAAGCCCCCACGGCAGCACGCCGGAAAAATCGTTTCCAAGGGATAACTCGCCGATCCGCATGCCCGTCTCATAATGCCGAATGGCATCTTGCGGTTGGTGTTCAAAGACGAGATTGCCCAAATGTGAGTGGGCATCAAGACAGCGCAAATCCGCCTGGCACAGATCCATCAAAATCTTCTCGGCCTCTTCCCTGTTCCCGGCTTCCTTGAGATCGTTGGACCTGATGATTGAGTCATCGAAAAAGTCGTCAGAATCCCTACCGGGTAGCACCTGCTCCATTTCAAACATGGGGCGGGCTCCGGCAGCAATTATTGGCTGGGCCCATTCCTCGATGGGTTCGTTAGCTTCTCCCCAATACTCATCTTTGGGATCCCACATGCCCCAATCCTGGATCTCAAGGGGTACAAGATCGAGAAGTTCCACATCGAGCCGGGACGATAGAATATCTCCGGAGAGATATGGATGGCCACCATAACGCCACTGCTTATGTGGCGTAACGGTGACAATCTGACCAGGTACTAGGTCCCAGAGGCGAGTTGCCCGGAGAGTGATTGTCCTGTCGCTTCCTGGCAGGCGGCATCTGGCAGCCCGCTTCATGACCGTGAGCACAACCAGATCGATTGGTTTGCTCAGATCGAGGTCCTCGGTAGTTGCCTTGTGTTGCCGTTTACGTTTTGGAGGAACGCGGCCTTCTGCAGGAAAAGGTTCGAGGTTTAGCCATTTGCGATAGGCCGCTATGTACCGCGCATCTGGGGATGCCTGAGGGAACACAACTTCTGGAATTGCAATCACATGTTCGGAACCGTCTTCACGGCGGCATCTCGCTGTCATTCCGCGTCGTTCATTGCCGTCATATTCTACCTGTATCACAGAAACCGGTTCATCGATGACGAAGCCGTCTGCCGGCAACTGAACATTGTCCTCAAAGGCCTGCCGAAAAGCCCAGAGTTGCTCATCATCACCATGGGCATCGCTGATGATTTCCTGGATAAATTCGTCTAAAACCTTA
>JAOZJV010000731.1 GCA_029935695.1 Candidatus Krumholzibacteriia bacterium
GGCCCACCGGCTGCAAATGGGGAAAGATCTTTTTATGCTTGAAGGGCTTTGATCCCCCTGCAGTACCAGAGGGATCATGGCCACCGTGCATCATCTGACTAACTGTGGTAGAGACCGCCTCGTCATCGATGGCATTTTATATTTGCCGACCGAGGGGTTATTGTTACAACCCTTCAAGCATATAAAGATCCGTCCCCACATAAATTAAATTCCCAAAAACCGAATTTCCATCCGGCGACGGGAAGGGCCAATTAACCTGATATTTGTCTGTTGTATCCAGCAGTTCAAACCGGCCATCGGTCGGATCGATCCTGCCCATCCAAAAATCATAATCCAAACCATCGTTCCCTGTGCAGTAGATCCACTGATCGTCCCAGGACCACCTGAGGGCTGTAACAGTCCCTTGCTCAATATGCCAAACGGTATTTTCGCCAGAAGCCATATCCACGATTCGAATTTCCGGACTGTATTCGACAATGGCAAATTTCTTGAGATCTCGTGAAATATGAGCGTGGAAAAAAGCACTTGCGGTGAAGCCTTCACCACCTCTTTCGTAACGAAAAACTTCAGACCCAATTCCATTTTCCAGAGAGACTTCAAAGAGAAGAATCAGGCTCTCCGAGTATCCCAAAAGAAAGAACTCATCAGTTCCCCCTCGCGGTATGCAAACTTCCAGTCCGTGACTGATAAATTCTGAATGCCCCAGATTTTTAACCGGGCCACCACCGAGGGGAACAGCCAGCAAATTGGACTTGTCGGAAACAAGGATGAATTCACTGGAGGGACCAAAGCCTGCAGCGTAGGTGTCTTCGGGACAGTCGGGCAAAGTGAACATTTCACCTGTAACCAGATCCTTGATGGCCACTTGGTATCCCATCTCATCTTTCATTTCATTGAAAACCATAAATTTCCCATCGGGTGACCAACCCCGAGGCCAGGCCGTCTTTCCTCTGGTTTTCAATTCCCGAAAATCAATATTGTGTTTGTCACGCACATCAAAGAGAACCGGCTTGTTCTCCCGGCGTCTTCCCTGAAACAACAATTTGTTGGCATGGGATGCACTGGTCAGTTCAACGTGAATCCGGTTTTCAAGGGAATGCATAAGGGTGGGCTTTCCCAATGCCTGGCGATGTTTGAGGTCGACTGCCAAGGCCCATAATTCTGTGCCGGTGGCTGATGTATCTCGCTGCCTGGCGTAAATCAACCGGCCATCGGAAAGCCACGCAAGGCCAGGTGATGTGAGAAAAGTAAAGTTTGGATCTCCTTCTTTAAGGAGGGTAACGTCTCCTTGCAAATTGATGCAATTCAGGATAATTGGTAATTTTTTCCAGCTGAAATAGGCCAGGTGTTTGCTGTCGGGAGCCCAAACCGGGGCGCCAATGTACGATTCTCCATCCAGCTTCAAAATGGTTTTCAGTTCTCCATTTGAAAGATCGACGATACCAATTTCATCCTGGCTTCCCAGGCGCAGGGCCACTTTTTTCCCGTCAGGTGAAACCCGGGGTGAGGCATATTGATCGTAGGTGGTGATGGGATGGATGGCTTTGGTTTCCAAGTTGAACCGGACCAACTGGAATTTATTTTCGGGCAGGGAAAATTCCAGAATCAATTCTTGGCCGGAGGGAAGCCAGCCCTGATAAGTAGTCTGCCTTTGGTCGGCGATTTTGGGTAAAACAATCTCGATCTCTTCAGTGTCCAGGTTGCGAATCAACAGATCCCCGTACAGATCATAGGCCAGAAATTTGCCGTCAGGAGAAAGAGAGAGAGATGGGTTGGAATAGGTACTGTCATCTTCGTAGGTCAAACGGGTGAGCCTGGGAAAACTTTTGGGAGTAACAGTTGGGTCTGTGGAAAGCAGCATTGCACCAGCCCAGCCAAGGGCGGCCACCAGCATCAAAATTAAGACAAATTTCCGCTGACGCTTGAGTGCTTTTCCCCACTTGGTAAGGGCCGTAATGGGGCGGGCCTCAATAGGCTCTCCATTCAGATACCGCTGCAAATCCTCAGCCAAAGCCCCCGCCGATTCGTACCGCTCTTCCT
>JAOZJV010000176.1 GCA_029935695.1 Candidatus Krumholzibacteriia bacterium
TCAATGGGGCAAAGAGTCACGGCGTGGAAGGTGTACCAGGTCTTGTCGGCGGTGCAGTGCTTCTCGTCCCGCACCACGAAGGCCAGATGCTCAATGCGAATACCGAATTTTCCGGCCTCGTAATGACCTGGTTCCACCGAAAGAATATTACCTTCCACCAAAGGCGGAGTGACGATGTTTTTCAGCGCGTGCGGCCCTTCGTGAACCCCAAGATACTGCCCCACACCATGGCCGGTGCCGTGAGCATAATCTTCACCGATGGCCCACAGGGCGCGCCTTGCAAACATCTCCTGGCGCTGGCCCGTGGTGCCGGCGGGGAAAGGAATCATGGTGCAGTCGATGGTGCCCATGAGCACCCTGGTGAAGCACTCAATCTGCCGGCGGCTGGGCTTGCCCAGAGGCACCGTGCGAGTGATATCAGTGGTGCCTTCAGGATACTGGCCGCCACTGTCGATGAGGTACAGCCCCCGCGGTTTCAACTTGGCGGCGCTTTTTTCCGTGGCGCTGTAATGAATGATGGCGCCGTTGGCCGCATAGCCACTGATGGTGCCAAAACTCAGGTCCATGAAGCCTTCGCCTTCAGCGCGGAATTCAGCCAGACGATCGGAAGCGGAAATCTCCGTCACACCGCCGGCGGGAACCGCTTCTTCCAGCCATTTGAGAAACTTGACCATGGCCACACCATCGCGGCGGTGGGCCTCAGCAAAGCCTTCAATCTGCACCTTGTTCTTCACCGCTTTAAGGGCAGTGATGGGCGATGGTGCAAAGTGGAAATCGGCCCCTTTGAGCGTATCCACAACCCGGCGGTTAGTAGTGCCTTCATCAATCCAGATGTTGGCTTTCTTCATGCCGGCCAGTTTTTCCAGATCATCCCAGACAGCATCATAATTCTTGATCACTGCCTTGCCCTTGAGGGTTTTCATGATGGCCTTGCCCACTTTGCGAGCATCCACATAAATAGTGGCGCCTCTTGGGGTCACGATGGTGTAGGCGGTGACCACGGGTGTGAAGGCGATGTCCTTGCTGCGCACATTCAGCAACCAGGCCACCTGATCCAACGCACCAATGACGTGGGCCGTGACTCCAGCATCTTTCATGGCAGCGCGCACTTTGCCCAACTTGCTCTCCACTTTTTCACCACAGAATTTCACCGGATGATTCACCATGGGAGCCAGAATGGGGTCGGGACGATCATCCCACAAAACATCCACCAGATTGGGCGTGAAATACTTCACCTTGATGCCATGGGCAGCCAGCCCGGCATCGAAAGCCCGCGCGGCGGTGACAGAAATCACACTGGCATCCACACCCAGGCTCTGGCCTTTTTTGAGCTGCGAAGCCACCCACTGAACCTGGGTTGGTGTTTCGGGTTCGCCCATGCGCATCAAATCAATGCCCGAGCCTTCCAGCTCAATGGAACCCTGTAAAAAATAACGACCATCGGTCCACAGTCCGGCTTTTTTCATGCCGATGATGACCTCGCCGGCCGAGCCGGTGAATCCGCTCAACCATGACCGATGCTTCCAGCACTCGGGCAGGTATTCGCTCATGTGGGGATCGGCACTGGGCACATAGTAGGCATCGACTTTGTGTTTGCTCATCAGCTTGCGCAGGGCGGCTACCTTTTCGCGGGCGTTCATTTGGGCCTCCATCAGGGCTTGGGGATAAGGATTAACTCAGATTCATACGATTCAATGCCAGGCAGGTTCCCCTGCATTTTTTGGTGACAGGATTTGGGCAGCATCCTGCTCCAGAGTTCCCTCGGGAGTTTCAATGATGCGGCCCAGTTCGGTCTCTCCCCTCATGAAAATAAACGTGGGCACCAACTGCACCCCGTAGATTTCGCGCAGAGGTTCATCAAAGCCGATGTTGTCCAGGATGGCGAGGGCCTGCGCATCGCTGCTGCGCCCCACCGCAAACATGGTCAATTCCAAATGGGGATTGTCGGCGTCCTCCAGAATTTTCCAGAAACGTGGCACTTCCCGCTCAGAATCACCACACCAGGTGCCAAGCACACAGATGATGCTGATGTCTTCCTGGACCTGAGCCAAAGTGACGATGTCTTCGGCGCCGGGTTCATAGGCTTCAAATTCTTTATCCCAGCCGGGCAGCAGACGGGGAAAATCGGCCTGGATGACTTCACCGAGCAACTGTTTGCCCCGGTCGGATTCATAAACCCGCATCCCGGCCCGGCAAGCTGACGGAGTCTGGCCATTGAACAGGGTATTGATCGGCATTTCGGCCCCCACTGTACCAGCCAGACCGACCAGAACCATCGCCGGCAGTAGAATATGAAAAAGAAATTTGCTCAATTTTCGCGGACCTCCTGACAACAGGGTCATAAATTTGGTATAATGATAATGAGGCGGTCGCTCAATTTCCGCCACCAATTTCACACAATCTTGCAGAGGAAAATCATGGTTTTCATGTTTTCGGGTCGAAATCTTCGTCTGACCGCCACGCTTTGGGCTGTTCTGGCTCTGATTTTTGTCGGTGGCCATGCCCTGGCCCTGAGCACTAATCACGGGCCCAGTGGCCTGGTGAAGATGCAAACCGCCGCACCCACTGGTGTCGTCGTGGTAAAAATGGTCCCTGGTGCTGCTGCCAGCAAAGTACCGGTCCCCGAACGTCTGGCCCATGCGGTAAAGCATCTGCTGCCCGGCGCTGTGGTCGAACCGCGTTTTCCCAGCTTATCAAAAAACCTCCGTGGTACCGAGCTCGATCATTATTTCCAAATGGATGCCGGCCATCTGGACCGGGCCGCTTTGCTGAAGCTTGTGGTTTCATTGAATGCCAATCCTCTGGTGGACGTCGCCTTTCTCGAACCGGTGGCCGTTCCCGCCGCGTTGGGTTTTGATGCCTTCACCGGCGCCGTCCCTTCCGCCAGCACCCCTGGCCAGCAACCTCTTGCGAGTATCGACACCCCTGATTTTGAACCCGAACAGGGTTATCTGGCCGACGCACCCCAGGGTATTGGCTCCTGGGCCATGCGCAGCCAATATGGATCTGGCGGTGAGGATGTCACCGTCATCGATGTGGAAGGCGGATGGTTGTGGACCCACGAAGATTTGCCTGACCCGGTGGTCGAACTGGGTGTTCAAATTGATGAGCTCTATTGGCGCAACCATGGCACTGCCGTGCTCAGTGAAATCCGCGGATCAGACAACGGGCTGGGCGTGACAGGCATTGCCCGGAATTGTTCGGTGGGCTGCTCGTCCATCGGAGCGATCAGCACCGCCGGGGCCCTGGCCGCGGCCATGGATGAATTGCAACGGGGCGACCTGATTCTCATTGAACTGCACGCCCCCGGGCCCAACGCTGACGGCAACGGCCAGTTCGGCTACGTCCCCATGGAGTACTGGCCCGACATCTTTGATGTCATCCGGCTGGCCACTGCCAGGGGCATCATCGTGTGTGAAGCCGCGGGCAACGGTTACCAGAATCTGGACGGTCCCGAATATGAAGGACTGTTCGACCGCACCATCCGTGACAGCGGCGCCATCATGTGCGGCGCCACCGCTGCCGGCGATCTTTACAGCGCCGATTTCTCCAACAACGGCACCCGGGTTGACCTCAACGGCTGGGGCTGGTACGTCACCGCCGCCGGCTATGGCGACCTTCAAAACGGGGATGAAACCGAGTGGTACACAGACTCTTTCAGCGGAACCAGCAGCGCTTCACCCATCGTCACCGGCTCTGTGGCCAGCCTGCAGGGCATGACCAGCACCGTTCTGGACGCCCGCCTGGCCCGGGATATTCTGAACGAAACCGGTACCGCCATGGTCAGTGGTAACCTCATCGGTACTCGGCCCAACCTGGTGGAAGCCTTTGCCCACGCCGATACCATCGTTGGCGGCATCAACGGCACCCTCACCGATGCAACCACCGGGCTGCCCATTGCCGGTGCCATGGTGCAGGTGGCGGGTCACGGTTCGTTCACCATGACCGATGATGACGGCTGGTGGCGACTTCCCCTGGTCCAGGGTTCGGTCACTCTGGAATTCAGTTCCTACTTCTACCACAGCAAAACCATCACCTCTATGGTGATCAGTCAAATCTTCTTCACCGAAGTCGTAGCTCTCACACCATTGGACAATATCAACATCACCGGCCAGGTGCAGGGAGCAAACGGCCCCATCGCCGGTGTCCTGATTACTCCCACCGACCAACCCGTCACTGGCGATACTTCCAGTGCCAGCGGAGAGTTCAGCATCAACGTACCGGCCATGTACGACTTCACCCTTCTGTTCGATGGCGCCTCCGGATTTGGAGCCCGTGTTGAAGTGGTCAGCACCGAAGGGTTGACCCACGATGTGGTCATCAACCCGCTGATGCCCACCACCTCGGAAAATTTTGGTTTTGGCGAAGGCGACTTCGTGGCTGATACCGGTCTGTGGACCCACGGCCAGCCCCCGGTAGATGTAACCGGCGGAGCTTTCGATTCCTGGGCCTGCTGGGGCATCGGCATGGACGGCGACTACGGCGACGACGAATACGACACCCTTATGAGCCCCGTCTACAACCTCAGCGGTGTGGCCGGCGAAAATTACTTCCTCAGTTTTCATTATTACAGTTCCACGGAAGCAGGTTTTGATGGCGTGAACCTTGAGGTCTCCGGTGACGAAGGCTTCGTCCTGCTGACACCTCTGGAAGGATACACCGATCCTGGCCTCGGCGGCCTTGACGGCAGCGCAGGCTGGAGTGGAAATTCAGGTCGCTGGCACGGCACTGTTTTCGACATCACCAATTATGCGGACGCCAACTTCCAGTTCCGCTTGAACTTCGGCTCAGATGGTGGGCTGTTCGAACAGGGTTTCTACATTGACGCCATCTCCTTCGGTGAGGGCCAGTTGGTTTCCATTGTGAGCGTGGATGACACCCCTGCACCAGTGGCAACCCACTTGAAAGCCTGGCCCAATCCCTTCAACCCCCTGGTGAATCTGGATTATGCCGTGACCCGTCCAGGCCACCTCCAGATGGAAGTATTTGATCTGCGGGGAAACCGTGTGCGCACCCTGATCAACGCACCCGTGGCTGAAACCCGGGGCACTCTGACCTGGAACGGCCACACTGACAGTGGCCGGATGGCAGCCAGCGGGATCTACCTGGTGCGGCTGAAAGGTCCAGACAACCAAACCTCCTCACAAAGAGTTGTCTTGGCCAAGTGATTGGTATAGATTGAGGCCCGGTCCCTGAATTTTCTCAGGACCGGGCCTCTTTCATTAGGTGTAGAATATGTCGGAATCACAAACAGACCGTTATATCAAGGGCAGGGGCAGACCCGGGTTTTTTCTTTTTCGCATCAACCGTGGCAACCGGGCCATGGTTCTTTTGATGGCTCTTTTTCTGCAAATCATTATGCAGCCCCTTGACCACAATTTTCCGATCATCTCCACACTTCTGCAACTTTCCATCATTTTTGCCGCCATCTTCATGGTGGCTGATTCACGTGAACACCTGCTGACTGGACTGGGACTCGGTATACCTGCCAGTCTTATTTTGATATTCACACCACGCCACGAATACGGCACCCTTATCTGGGTGGCCTATGTTCTTATTCTCTTCCTGTATCTTCATGTGATTCGCCTGATGCTGATCCAGGTTTTCTCCACCAAAAAAATCACCATCGACACCATTGCCCTGGCAGTGTGCGCCTATGTGCTTCTGGGTTTTCTGTGGCAATTATTCTACATTCCCCTGGCTGTGCTGGATCCTGGAGCTTTCTCCTTCAATGTGACCAACGCGACCACGACGTTGCAGGACAATCTCCACTATTTCAGCTTTGTAACGCTGACCACAACGGGCTATGGCGACACCCTGCCCATCTCTCCCCTGGCAAGGTCCCTGGCTATTCTTGAAGCTTTGACGGGTGTGCTTTATCTGGCAGTGTTGATCTCACGCCTGGTAGGACAGTACAGTTCTAATCGACGAGTAAGTGAATCTGACTAGGCCGGGTGAAAAAACTCTTCCAATTTCTGCTGCACCAGGTCCCAGGTGGCGTCCACGTTCTCTTGCACCTGGTCACTGCGAAGATCCAGGTCCCCAAGAATTCCCCGGGCATCGCCAAAACCATCACTGATCCCACGGCGAATTTCACTCTCAAAACTGGCCATCAATTCCTCTTCACTCAGGTCGGAATTCTGACGGCTGTAGATGCCTTTCAAACCCAGGGCAAACCCAACAATCCGGTCAGCGGTGGCTTCGGGAGTAACATCGGTGCTGGCTTCATAAAATGAGGCGGGCCCAGCGGCGGCCAATTCAGGATTGTCTTCTGCAGCTTTCTCAAAAAGAGCTCCCATTTTTTCATCCAGACGGGAACGCAGGAATCCCAAACCACCATCTTGCATGATGGAGTCGGCCAGTCCTTCGCCACCGGGACGAGCAGGACGGGCTCCATGAGCTGAGCCTTCGGGAGCCTTGGGGCTGGAAGTTTTTGAAACGGGAGGCAGGATTTGTGCGGCCAGTGGGTTGATCATGATGGTCCTCCCTGAATTCCAGAAACGGGCCTGGGCCCAACCCGGAAACGCCTTTTTCCGGGTACTCTCTGGTATTATCGGCAGGAAGAGCGAAAACTTGAGTTATTTCCGCAGATCAGTCGGTAGCAGGCAAAAGAATTTTTTCGAATTCAAACTCATCCCGGACGGGAATCTGGTAATACCCCACCCGCGGCACATTGGGCTTGAGCAGCCGAATCTTGGTCATACCACCAATGCGCACATTGGTCAGCACAAAATCACGGCGCTGGAAAAAGCGATGGGCGTCAAGATTGTCGTTGGTGGAGATACACCATATTTTTGTGCAACCCAATTCCTGGGCCGTTTCTTCAATCTTCTCCAAAAGCATGGTGCCCACACCATCGAACTGACTGAGGCTGTCAATGGTCACCAGTTCACATTCATCGCCTACGATGTTGTAGGTCGCCACACCGATACGCTCGCGCCCAATGGTCACAATGAAACCAGGAAGTTTATGGGGATCATGCACTTCATTGCGTGACACAACAAAATCACCACCGAAGAGCAGTTCGGTGCGTTCTTTGACCCATGTTCTGTCATCATCAGAAAGCAGGCTGACTTTCATTTGGCTTTTTCCTGGCTGGATGTGAATACCCGTGACGCGGTTGTGATAATTCAATAGTGGGAAAATGCTTCCCCCGGCGCAAGGAAATGGGATGAATACTCACCAAACAGCCCCAGATGACACTTCAATGACAAAATAGGACATCTTTGGCCTCTATTTAGTCGATCTGGACGGGGCCAATGAGCGTCTGATC
>JAOZJV010000732.1 GCA_029935695.1 Candidatus Krumholzibacteriia bacterium
ACAAACAATCGATATTGCACGGCCCAGAAGGAGTCGGCGATCAACATAATGGACGTCAATCCAGAGTCGCCCATCTTTACTGGCAGCTGAATTATCTCCCAAAACAAAGAATTGATTGGACTCAAGTGGGAATTCAAGAATGGGTTCATCCCGTATTTCACCTCGGCGACCAAAACCCACAGCACCAATATAAAAAATGTCCCGAAGTACTCTGATTGAGGAAACTGTAACAGCAACAGGTGTATCTTCTGACTTGACTGTAATGCCAACAGGCGCAAGGTCTGATGGTACAGTCGATCCCGGCTGAACAACTTCGAGAACCGGATCACGAATCGACTCTTTGTTAATCTCAGCATCCCAGAGGACTGGTGTTTCTGTTGGCATGATCTTTTTATCTACAAAAAGCCTCAGTTCATCATCCACATTTGTGAACATCACTTCCCACGAACCTTTTCCCCGAATCGGAGTTGTCGCTTCTGCTGTGACACCACTTGCAGCTACGAGGGTCGCTGTACCGTCGGCTAAGTCAATCGAACAAAAATGCTGCTGACCACCATCAACGAGATCAAAGATGATACGGCCGTTCTCTGACTTACTTTCAAGAATACATTCAACAGCCAGATCACCTACCCAATGACCACCCTGACTGATCGCGTTATATGCCTGAAAGTCTTTGACAAGTGCTGGCTTGGCATCTTTACCAACGCTATTCCCGAGCCGAACTTCTTTCCAGTCATCTGCCGTGGGATTAAATCGCTGATACCGAAGACTTGCTGACTGTCCCGCAGAACATGTTGTTGTAAATTGCCGCCGGCTCTTTTCAGGCTGCCACAGACCTGTATCTTCCCAATCGTCCCAGGCAGAAGGCCAACCTTCTTCCTGAAGAAGAGGCGCCGGAAAGTTACTGTCGTGAACAACCTGTAACATAGCCTGCATTACATGCGGTGGTTTCCTCGCAATCGTAGCTGGTTGCCCGTCACGACTTGTCCAGATGTCTCCCCCAGCAATACTCACCAATTCATTTGGCAATCCGACAAGCCTTTTTATGTAGTTTGTATTTGCTCCTTCGGGATACTTGAAGACTATGACATCCCAACGGTTTGGCTCTCGAAAGTCATACGCAAATTTATCAACAAGAATTCGGTCTCCGTTATATGAGGGATAGCGAGCGTCATACGTAACGCCGGGTCCCTCACCCTCAATCAGCTTCATAACGTTTCCACAATTTGGGCAGGTCGCAGAAGCAATCATCTTGCCGGCGAGTCGCATTTGAAGCACTGACAATTTTCCACCCGGAGCCTCAAGGTCAGTAATCTGCTGCTTCGCCACTTCGCGCTGCTGAGGACCTGCGGATGCGTCATCTGCCAAACGTCGGAGCCGTTCAATCTCACGATTGACTCGGCCTAATTCGGTTCGCAAACTGTGCGATTGATCATCTTCTTCTCTGCTGGCTCCAGCCTGAAAATTAAATTCACACTCGCTGCAATAAAGATCCTTATGTCGGCCCATGAGTGTTGGTGCCATGGAGCCAGTTGGTATAACGAAAGCTTCTGCCTCAAATGCCCGAAAAAGAAGAGCCAGTGTAAATGCAATGACCAGAGACTCGACTGTTTCTCTTCCAAATCCAAGAGGCCCACGAACAACATCGTGTTGAGTCGGTCCGTCCACAACCTCATCTGAACGGGCCGATGACACCGGCTGCTTTTCTTTATTTTTCGCATCTACCATCGTGCATTATTCCTTTGACTGAAGCCCGAGTGCCTGATCAACCACTCCGCGTACGTCATCATAGGTAAAAGATCTTCCGAGTTTTTCACTGGCATACTCATCATCAAACTGTTGTATCAGCGTACCATTTCGATCCCACACCATCACAACGGGGACGCTCGAAATATTCATCTTTTTATACAACGCATCTGCCTCATCACGATTGAGAAGGTTCTCAATATCACCCGCTGAAACCTGCTCCAAAAATGTCTTCACTGGCGGGAGCACATCTTCTGGTAGACCAAACCCTTCATAATCGAACGAAAGTGA
>JAOZJV010000733.1 GCA_029935695.1 Candidatus Krumholzibacteriia bacterium
TTCCGGCCGCGGCGGTGGACACCGGGCCCCTTGATTGGAGCAAACCATCTCAGGGCCGCCCCCAGGACAAGGAATTGGATCGCTTCATCACCCAGGGGCACAACCAGCTCGACAAGCAGGACCATCAAGGGGCCTGCGAGGCCTGGGCCCGGGTATGGGATCAACTTCTTCTGCGCTTGTCACCGGCCATGACCTCTTGCGAAAAAACGCTTCCTGTTTACGACGGATCGTTCTACCTGAGCGACTGGCTCCAGGATTATTGCGCGGTTCTGCACAATCTTGCTCTTGAAGATCGTGCCATGGCACAGACAGGGGCATCTTTTTGCTCCATGGTTTTGTTGCAATTCACCGAAGAAGCTGACCACCTGCGGGAGAATTTTCAGGCATCTCTGGGTGAGTTTTATTATCTGGCCGGCGATGTGGCCAAAGGGGAAAAAGTATTGTTGGAGCTGATCGCCCAACGTCCCCATCGTTCTGCGGGTTATGCCTATTTGTCAGATATGCTGGGTGAGGCTCGGTACAATCTCGACGATGACCAGCCTCTGGATTTGCAGCGGGCCATTGCCGTGTTGGAGCAGGGTTTGGCGTATCCGGTTGAAGATGCTGAAGACTATGACCTGGACAAACGTCTGGGGTGGTTCAGGGAAGCCAAAGAAGATTGAATTGAAGTTGGCTTAAATATTGCCGAACACCGGTTTGTATTCTATGATCCGCCATCGGGTTGTTCTGGTTTTCTGTTCTACGAAAGGAATTGAGCGTGAATTATTTTATGGATGCGCTGAAGAAATATGCGGTGTTCAGTGGCCGTGCCCGCCGCTCGGAGTATTGGTATTTTTTCCTGTTCATCATGATCGCAAACATTGTTCTGTCGGGCATTGATTACGTGGTGTTGAATGCAGCAGATAGTGGGTTTGCCATTCTATCATCTATTTTCAGCCTGGCAATTCTGCTGCCCACCATTGGTGTTTCAGTGCGCCGGTTGCATGACACTGGCAAAGTGGGTTGGTGGTATTTGATCGCTTTTATTCCGCTTGGCGGGTTGGTGCTGTTATATTTCTTTGTTCAGGACAGCGAGCCGGACAATCAGTACGGCCCCTGTCCCAAATAAATTCAGAAATTGCTTCAGCTGCCCAGGCCTCGACGTTTCAACAACGCTTCGGGGCCTGGTTCTTTCCCCCGGAATTTCAGATAAAGTTCCATGGGGTCTTCACTGCCGCCCTTTTCCAGAACATTCTTCCGGAAAGATTGGGCTGTGGCCGCATCAAAGATATCTCCGCTCTCCTTGAAGGCTTCAAACGCATCGGCATCGAGCACTTCAGCCCACAGATAAGAGTAATAACCGGCTGAATACCCACCGGCAAAAATATGCCGGAAGTACGGGCTGCGGTAACGGCTGATGATCTCATCGATGAGACCGATTTTCGCCATGGATTTATTCTCGAAGGACTGGGCGTCGATACCATCAAGGCTTTCCAGGGTGTGCCAGTCCATATCCAGGAAGCTGGCAGCCAGATACTCGGTGGTGGCAAAACCCTGGTTGAAGTGTTTGGACTTCTCCAGTTTTTCCACCAGTGAGGCGGGGATGAGCTCACCACTTTGGTAGTGACGGGCGTAAAGCTGAAGCACTTCCGGCTCGAAGGCCCAGTTTTCCATAACCTGGCTGGGCAATTCCACGAAATCCTGAGCCACGGAGGTGCCGCTGAGGCTGCGGTAGCGCACGTCGGTGAGCATGCCGTGCAGGGCGTGACCAAATTCGTGGAACATGGTGCCCACTTCGTCAACACTCAGCAATGCGGGGGTGTCTCCCGAAGGCCGGGTGAAGTTGCCCACGTTGAAAATCAGAGGCAAAACACGTTTGCCATCGACGTAGGTTTGCTTGCGGAAGGCACTCATCCAGGCCCCGCCGCGTTTGCTCTCCCGGGGGAAATAATCCAGGCTGAGGACGGCCACTTCGGTGCCGTCTTTTTCAGTCACCAGGAAAACGCTCACTTCATCAAAATAGCGAGGAGCGTCGGGCAGCTCGGTAAAGTTCT
>JAOZJV010000177.1 GCA_029935695.1 Candidatus Krumholzibacteriia bacterium
TTACCTGTCCATGGGCGTTCTCCTTCTTGGTTAAGGGTTTCTTAACGGCAAATGAGATCATGCCCCTGGTCAGGGGAGAACGCCATTCTGTTTTCAGACTGGAAGAATGCGCGGTGGTTGGTATGTGGGGTAAGGACGCCATGCCCCTATAATGCCTATTCATCCCTTATCCGTTATTGACCTATCAAATTGCTAGTTTTTTCTATTAAACCCAAGTTCCTCTTGCTTTCCAGGAAGAGTTGGCCCACTTTCCCGGGAGGGTTAAAACATTAACAGGTGGTTGTTTTATGAACCTGCTGCTGCTCGTTATCAGTGCTATTCTGGTTAATAACTTTGTTTTAGCACGATTTTTAGGGATTTGCCCCTTTTTGGGAGTGTCCAAAAAGCTCCCCACCGCTCTGGGCATGACCGGAGCCGTGATGTTCGTGATGACCCTGGCCAGCATGGCCAGCTGGTTGATTTATCATCTGGTGCTGGATCCTCTGAATCTGGTCTTTCTGCAAACAATCACTTTTATCCTCATCATCGCCTCCATGGTGCAATTGGTGGAGCTTGCCCTGCAGAAACTCAGCCCTCCCCTGTACCGTTCCCTGGGTATTTTTCTGCCCTTGATCACCACCAACTGCGCAGTGCTCGGTTGCGCTGTGATGAGTATTCAAAAAGATTATTCGCTGCTGGAAACCACCGTCTTTTCGCTGGGAGCGGGTATTGGTTTTGGTGTGGCCCTGATTCTTTTTGCTGGCATCCGAGAGGTTCTTGACCTGGCCGATACACCCAAATCTTTCCGCGGCACAGCCATCGCCCTGGTCACTGCCGGTGTGCTCTCCATGGCCTTCATGGGTTTTGCGGGGTTGGTTAAATGAACACCATGCTCACACCCACTGCCGTGCTGGCCGCCATTGGTATGGTCTCTGGATTGGGACTGGCGGTGGCCTCAAAAATTTTCGCTGTTGAAACAGATCCGCGGCAGGAAAAAATCAATGACAATTTACCCGGCGCCAATTGCGGCGGGTGTGGCTATGCGGGGTGCGCCGATTTTTCCGCTGCTCTGGTGGCCGGCAAAGTCGGTCCCGCCGATTGCCCCGTGTGCGACGAAGCCACCCGCAAACTGCTGGGTGAAATCATGGGTGTGGAAGTGGGCGAGTCCGTCCGGCACGTGGCCTTGATCATGTGCCAGGGCGGTAGTGGCACAGCCAACCTGGAAGGCCGCTACAACGGCCAGGCCAGTTGCGCCAGCGCCGACCTTATTGGCGGGGGCGACAAACTCTGCAACAACGGTTGCCTGGGTCTTGCCGACTGCCAGGACGTGTGTGCTTTCGGGGCTATCGAAATCACCACCGAAGGCATCGCCAGAGTAATCCCCGCCCGTTGCACCGCCTGTGGGAAATGCCTGGCCGCCTGTCCCAAAAACCTCATCAGCCTGGTGCCCGATACGGCGCAAATTCATGTCCTTTGCAACAACACCGACAAGGGTGCCGCCGCCCGCAAAGCCTGTGGTGTTTCCTGCATCGGTTGCAAAAAATGTCAGAAGAGTTTTGAAGAAGATCCCCGCATCACCATCCACAACTATCTGGCCAAGGTGGATTACAAAAATCCACCCACCGACAAATCTGTTATCGAAACATGCCCCACCGGAGCCCTCACCGTGCGCCTTCTCAGCGACCATGACCGGGGGCAGCAATCATCATGAAATTCAAGGGTGGAATTCATCCCGATTACCACAAACTGACCGCGGGCTTAAGCACCGTGGCCATGCCCTTGCTGGATCGTTACGTGGTGCCGGTAGCCCAGCACATCGGCGCTCCCGGGGAAGTGATCGTGGAACGAGGGCAAGAGGTCAAACGAGGGCAACCTCTGACCAGACCGGATGGATTTGTTTCTGTCCCCGTGCATGCTCCAACCAGTGGTAAGGTCAAGAAAATCAGTGACTTTGCACATCCCATGGGCAAGCTGCAACCAGGTATAGAAATTATTCCCGATGGTGAAGACACTTGGTTTGAAGACCTCGTGAAACATGATCAATGGCGTGACATGGAGCCTTCAGCGCTGAAAGATATCATCCGCGACGCAGGCCTGGTGGGCCTCGGCGGAGCCTCTTTTCCCACCCATGTGAAATTGAGTCCGCCCAAAGAAAAATCCATCGACCTGCTCATTCTCAACGGCGCGGAATGCGAACCTTATCTGACCAGCGACCACCGGGTGATGCTCGAACATCCGACAGAAGTAATGGAAGGCATCGGCCTGTTGATGAAGGTTCTGGGTGTGGACAAAGCCATGGTGGGTATCGAATCCAACAAGGCCGACGCAAGGGAAGCTCTGCAAAATGCCAGACCCGATGACCTGGACATTGAAGTCCATCTGCTGGAAACAAAATACCCTCAGGGTTCTGAAAAACATCTCATTTATGCATTGACCGGACGCAAGGTTCCGGCTGGCGGTTTGCCCATGGATTCGGGTGTGGTTGTTCAGAACGTGGGCACCGCTCTGTCGTGCTTTGAAGCAGTGAAGTTTGGGCAGCCATTGATCGAAAGAGTCGTCACCGTCACTGGCAGCGCGGTCAACAATCCCGCCAACGTGATGGTGCGCGTCGGCACTCCTGTTCAAGATGTCATCGATTTCTGCGGCGGTCTGAAAAACGACGTGGGAAAAGTAATCTTCGGTGGCCCCATGATGGGCATTGTGCAATTCAACCTGAAAGCCCCGGTGCTCAAGGGAACCAGCGGCATCCTCTGCCTTGTGGAGGATGAAATTACCCAGTTCCAAAGTTCCCCCTGCATCCGGTGCGGCAACTGTGTGGACGCCTGTCCCATGTTCCTGGTGCCCAGTGCCATGGGCCTGCTGGTAGAGCGTAATCGCTTCGAAGACCTGGGCGAATACCACATCACCGACTGCATCGAGTGTGGCAGTTGCGCCTATGTTTGCCTCAGCCACCGTCCACTGGTGCAATTCTTCAAACGCGGCAAACTGGAGTGGCGTGAGCATCTCAAAAACCTGGAAGGCAGCGCCTCATGAGCAACACTGAATCTGCCGACCACAAACTCATTATCAGCGCTTCGCCTCATGTGCACAGCGGCCAGGATATTCCTTCAGTGATGCGGGATGTAATCTTTGCCCTGTTGCCTGCCCTGCTGGCCGGCATCTGGTTCTTCGGGTTCGATGCCTTCAGGGTCCTGGTGCTGGCGGTGCTGGGGTGTGTGGGCTTTGAAATGCTCATGAACCGGCTGCTGGGCCGAGCGTCTACCATCAAAGACCTCAGCGCGGCCTTGACCGGCATTCTGCTGGCCATGAATCTGCCGTCGGGCAGTCCCTGGTGGATGGTCATTGTGGGATCGGGAGCGGCCATCATACTGGGCAAGGCCATTTACGGCGGACTGGGCTACAATCCTTTCAATCCGGCTCTTGTGGCCCGGGTTTTTCTGCTTATTTCCTTTCCCGTTCAGATGACCCGCTGGGTTGTGCCGGCTGGAATCACCACCGGCGCGGACGCCGCCACTGGCGCCACGCCCCTGGCTGCAGCCAAAGAGGGCGCAGCTTCTGTCGACAGCCTGCAACTTCTGCTGGGCAACGTGGGCGGCAGCTTCGGTGAAGTCAGCGCCCTGGCACTGTTGGCCGGAGGTGCGTACCTGCTCTACCGGGGTATCATCCGCTGGCAAATTCCGGTGGGATTTATTGGCTCGGTTGTGGTCATCACAGGCATTGCACATCTGGCCCAACCCGAACGTTACCTCAACCCGCTGTTCCACGTGCTGGCCGGTGGCCTCATCATCGGGGCATTTTTTATGGCCACGGACATGGTCACCAGCCCAGTCACCCGCAAAGGAATGCTCATTTTCGGTGTCGGTTGCGGAATTTTGACCAGCGTTATCCGGCTGTGGGGCGGTTACCCCGAAGGTGTCAGTTTCGCCATCCTGTTGATGAATGCGGTGACACCGCTGATCGACCGCTACACCAAACCTAAGGTGTTCGGACAAGTTTCCCGCAAGCTGTATGAGGAGGGGTCGAGCTGATGAAACCCATCATCAACATGGCTCTGCGCCTGACTTTGATTTGTGCCATCGCGGCTTTGGCTTTGGCCAACGTGGCCGAAGTGACCCGCGGTCCCATTGCCGCCTCCGAAGCCCGGGCCCAGCGCGAAGCAGTGGAAGCAGTGTTGCCTTCCTTTGCCCGGCTGGCCATCGACACCCTCAAAGTCGAAACCGGCGATCCGGTTTTGTACTTCTCCGGCGTGGACGATTCCGGCCCCACAGGAACGGCCTTCAAATCCACCAGCGGGTTGGGCTATTCCGGAGATATCGAAATCATTCTCGGGGTCAATCCCGAGGGTGTCATCAGCGGGGTGCGCATCTTGCGTCATGCCGAAACACCAGGTCTTGGAGCCAACTACGCAGACCCAGCCATGCTGGATCAGTTCTACAAGGACCGGCTCATCAGCGACAACTGGAAACTGACCAAGGATGGCGGCGAAGTGGATGCCGTCACCGGAGCCACCATCACCGGCCGGGCCATTGCCGATGCCATTGAAACAGGTGTGCAAAGCTACCTCGACAACAAAGGCAGTATCAAAGCTGTCCCTGCGCCAATCGTTGCCCCCGCAACCAAAGAAGGAAGCACGCCATGAGTTACGCGCAAACCTTCACCCGTGGTTTCTGGAAAGAGAATCCGATTTTCCGTTTGCTGCTCGGCCTGTGTCCCACCCTTGCGGTGACCACCAGCGTGGAGAACGGCATCGGTATGGGTCTGGCCTCCACCTTTGTTTTGATTTGCAGCAATGTCATGATCTCTTTGCTGAGAAATTTTATCCCCAAAAAAGTGCGCATCCCCGCCTACATCGTGATCATCGCATCCTTCGTGACCATTGTTGATCTGGCCATGCACGCCTGGTTTTTTGAGCTGCACAAAAGTCTGGGATTGTTCATTCCACTGATTGTTGTGAACTGCATTATTCTGGGA
The DNA here is from genome assembly GCA_029935695.1 of Candidatus Krumholzibacteriia bacterium. Classification (GTDB taxonomy): domain Bacteria; phylum Krumholzibacteriota; class Krumholzibacteriia; order LZORAL124-64-63; family LZORAL124-64-63; genus LZORAL124-64-63. Next base: position 4,951 of record JAOZJV010000177.1, read on the forward strand.
CGGGCCGAAGCTTTTGCCAGCCGCAATCCTCTGTCTCTGGCCCTGGTCGATGGCATTGGCATGGGATTGGGATTCACTCTGGGGCTGGCCGTGCTCGGTGGCGTGAGGGAAATTTTTGGATCGGGCAGCTTGCTGGGATTTTCCATTTTTGGCCCTGATTACCCACCAGCCCTGGTGATGATACTTCCTCCCGGTGCTTTTTTATCCCTTGGTTTTCTCCTGGCGGGTATGAACCGACTGGAAGAAAAGCGGGCCATTCGTGCCGGTGAAACTTACGAACCGCCCCGGGAAATGGATTGCGGAAGTTGTGTGTTGTGCAAACTGGATGAGAACATTACGGAACTGGAAGACTAGATTCATTGCCGAAAATCTGAATAAAAGTATCTTATAGGGGCTAAATTAAATATCCAGGGGTGTTTCTGGATATCTTGCGGGTTTTTTCGAGTCCAGATACATTTTGCAAGATTGTGGCCATGTGTAAATCTCCCCTCATTATTTTTGTATTGATCCTTTGGGCTCAGCTCAACCCTGTTTCAGCTAGTGCCGACTCTGTGCGAATTGGCGTGCTTGCCAAAAGGGGCACCCAACAGTGTTTTGACCAATGGAGTCCCACCGCCGATTATCTTTCCCAAAAAATTCCGGAACACTCTTTCACCATTGTGCCGTTGGGTTTTGATGAAATTCATGAAACTGTTAAACGGAAAGAGGTGGATTTTGTCCTGGCAAATTCATCATTCTATGTTGACCTGGAAGTACGGTCCGGCGCCCAGAGAATCGCAACTTTAAAAAACCTTCATTCCCGGGGATCATGGGAAAACAATTTTGCCAGCGTCATTTTTTGTCGTTCCGACCGTCAGGACATTCACAGTCTTCATGATTTGAAAAACAAAACCTTCATGGCTGTGGACCCACGATCTCTGGGGGGCTGGCACATGAGTTGGCGCGTCTTGAAGGAAAAAGGGATCAACCCCCATAAAGATTTCCAGGAGTTGCTCTTTGGCGGATCTCACGATGCGGTGGTGTACGCTGTTCGTGATGGCATTGTTGATGCCGGCACAGTGCGCAGTGACACCGTTGAACGCATGGTTCTCGAAGGTAAAATCAAGATGACAGACTTCAAGGTCATCAACTCGCATCATGACCTCACCAGGGAATTCCCTTTTATCCACTCGACTCCACACTATCCTGAATGGCCCATGGCCAAGTTTCCCCATACTCCTGATTTTCTGGCTGAACAGGTTGCTGTTGCCTTGATACAAATGTCTGCCGACAGTGCTGCCGCCCAGGCAGGACATTGTGCTGGATGGACTATTGCCCAGAACTACCGTCCGGTTCATGAATGTCTGATGGCGCTTCGCTTGAGCCCTTACGAAAACTATGGAAAAATCACTCTTGGAAAGATGCTTAAACAATACGGTTTCTGGTTGCTCGGTATCCTTATTTTGACTCTGTTGATTGTTTATTTTTTCATTCGGTCTGCAAACCTGAAAGTAAAACTGGAACAATCGGTAAGCGCAAAAGAAGAGCGCGAAAGAGCGCGGGCCCTGCTGCAAACCGTGCTTGATTCCCTGCCCTCCGGGGTCATAATAATCGACGCCCAAAGCCGTCAAATTCGTGAAGTGAACCCCGCTGCAGCCAAAATGATTGGCCTTCGGCCAGAAGAAATTGTGGGTAAAACCTGCCACCAATTTCTTTGTATGAAAGCGAACAGCCTATGTCCCATCCTTGATCTTCACCAAAACACATACAATTCTGAACATTTTCTGGCCACAAAATCATCAGGTCAAATTCCTATTCTCAAAACTGTCGTCCCAATAATGCTCGAGGGAAAAGAGCATTTGCTGGAATCGTTTTTTGACATAAGTGAGCGCAAACAAGCCGAAGCCGAACGCGAACGGTTGGCTTTGGCCATTGAACAGGTACAGGAAAGTGTCATCATCACCGACACCGAAGGTATCATTCAGTTTACCAATCCTGCTTTTGAAAAATACTCCGGCTACTCTGCTGATGAAACTACCGGACTTAATGTCAGGGTTTTGAAAAGTGGCCAGCACGACAACGCTTTCTATCAGAGAATGTGGGATACTCTGCTCAGTGGAACAACCTGGGCCGGCCGTCTCACAAACAAGAGAAAAGATGGCACCATTTTTACAGAAGACGCCACCATCTCTCCCGTGCTGGACTCTTCAGGCGTGACAGTGAACTATGTAGCAGTTAAACGTGATATCACTGAAGAAATCAAAAGAGAAGATCAATACCGCCAGGTTCAAAAAATGGAATCCATT
>JAOZJV010000178.1:0-3748 GCA_029935695.1 Candidatus Krumholzibacteriia bacterium
GGAAAGTGTGGTTTTCCCGCATTGACGGGGCCCCATCAAGGCAACGATTGGAGAGCGTGCCATGGCAGTGTTCACTGCCAATTCATATGTCTTTCTAAGTATCATGTGTGCACCTTACCATGAAATTTCGGAATGTCAATCCGAATTTTCATGGTAAAGTCTATTATTCACCCCACGCTTTGGCAATGCGATCAGCAGACGCCGGTTTGCCCACAAATGTCCCCACCACAATAACCACCAACCCCACAGCCACACCGATCACAAAACCATGCAACCCCGCGATGGACGATGGCAAAGCCGGCAGGAAATCCAGTTTGGGCCAGGCCTGCCAGATCAGCGCCGCGCTCACGCCAAGAATCATGCTCCAGAAAGTCGCCCTGGGGCTGGTTCGCTTCCAATAAAGACCGAACAACAAAGGCCAAAGGTTTGTGGAAGCAATGACAGCCCAGGAGAAGGCCGTCAACACAAGAACCAATGCGGGCGGCTTCAGAGCGATCAGCAGACTGATCACACCCACGGCCAAACTCATGATTCGGTTGGCTTTCAACTCCGCTGCGGGAGTGAGCGTGCGCCCCAGACCCTTGATCCACACATCGCGCACCATGGAGCTGGAAATAATGATCAGCACTCCGGCGAAAGTGCTCATGCCCGCAGCCACCACACCGGCCAGAAAGAGCGCTCCTCCCCAGTCGTTCAGCACCAGGGCGGTCAGTGCAGGTATGGCCTGATCGGCACTGTCAAGTTCGGGCACCAGGACCCTGGCAATAGCACCGGTAAGGTACGGAAGCAGGGCAATAGATGCACCAACGGTCACGATGATCGTGCCCATGCGCAGCATCTTGTCATTTTTGATGGAATAGAAACGCACCAGCAACTGTGGCATACCCCAAGTACCCAGACTGACGATGATGGTAAAGCTTATCAGCCCGGCCCAGCCCCAGGTTCCTGGAGTATTGACCAACCCGGGGTCAATGGTGTTCAGACGATCCACCAGCTCAGTCATGCCCCCCACTTTTTGCAGGGACATGAATGTCAGCAAACACAGTGCCGCAATCATGACGATGGCCTGTACAAAGCTGGTCCAGACCACGGCCAGGTAGCCGCCCATGGATGTGTAGAATAGAATCACCACACCACTGATGACAACACCTGACCAGTAAGGCAACTCCATCAATACTTCGAAGGCGTTGGCCATGCCCTTGAGCACGCTGACATTGTAGATGATCAGGAACAGTGCGGTGGCAGCGGCACTGAAAATGCGCGATTCGGGAGAACCATAGCGGCTGCCGAAAAAGCCGGGCAAGGTCATGGAATCAAGGTTTTCAGTAAAACGTCGGACGCGCTTACCCAGAACAATCCAGGCCAGGGTAGTACCCACCAGAACATTGCCCGCACCCACCCACAAAGTGGACAGGCCAAACTTCCAACCAAAGGCTCCACCACCGATGATCACCACACTGGAGTAATAAGCAGCCACGAAAGACAGAGCCGTCACCCAGGGCCCCACCGAACGTCCGCCCAGGGCAAAGTCACCGGCACTGCGGCTGCGTTTGCTCAGCACCAGACCAATGGCCGCCAGCATGCCGAGATAAAGAACCAGGACAATGATATAGACGATCACTTTTCGTCCTCCTGCTCACGGATTTTATCAACAAGGGCCCAAACCAGAGCCAGCAGGATGGTTCCGCCAAGCACCAGAAAAGCGCCGAACGTTGACCAGGGAAGATGAAACGGTGCCATGATATTCCTCTTGTTAGAACTTGTAGGCAATTTGCCAACGGAGAAAATGAACCGGTGATGAGCCCGACAGATCGTTGTAGTCGCCAGGGTCGAGCATCTCCCACAGGAGGTGGCCGTCCACACCTTTAAACAGGTCGAATTTGAGTTCGGTTTGCATCAGCAGGCCGCGGGCTTTCCAATCAGGTTCCGGGGCCAGAAGGTAGGCCAGTCCCCAGCGGGCTTTGAGTGAATCGCTGATGGGGTAGTGCAGATTGAAACGGGGGGCGGCGATGTTTTCCCACGCAGCCACATGCACCCGGCCGTCTCCGCCATCGGCCAGCAGAGTGTAGATGTACAGCTCGCTCCATTTTGGCCAGCGACCCCAGGGAGTGCGAAAGTTTTCGCCGTAGTAGAAGAAGCCCAGATCAGCGTCCATGGCCCCCACCAGGTGGCCTTTGATTTGGCCCTCCATGGCGATATTGAAGCCTTCGGTGGTGGGACTGTCCGGTGTGGTTTCAGGGATGCCGTTCTGGTATTGGATGGCGGCTTCCAGCATGTAGGTGGTTGTTTCTTTGGTGCCCCAGGAGAAGCGGGTGTCCAGGGTGTAAGTATTTAATAAAGGCAGCACATCATCCGGGTCGTCATCCTGCTTCCAGATAGCAGCGAGGCGGTGATTGCCGAAGGTGATTTTGGCGCCGATACCGGTTTCGTCGGTGTCGCTGAGGGGGCGGTCTGCGTCGCCGGCCAGTACGTATGGGTCGTATTTTTTGTTGTGGACGGCAAAAACATCCAGTTTTTCACAACGGATGGATGTTTTTAAACGGATACCATCCATATAGATGGAACGACTGCCGTCCAGGGGGTGGCCTTCGAGGACGAGGAAACCGTCGTCCCAGATGATATTTTGGCGGCCGATGGTCAGGGTCGTTATTTCGTCTGGAGTCCAGGCGTAGAAAGCCTGATCGATGATGAGTTCATCCCAATCAAATTCTGCCGGTTCGGGTGTGATGAAGCGGCGGTGTTCATTTGTGAGGCGGAGGGTGCCGGCATGGTGGTCGGATGCTGCTTTCAGGCCGGCGCGGGTGCGGAAGCGGACCCACTGGCGATCTGGGGTTGGCGTGAAATAGAGGACACCTTCGAGGAATTCCTGGCGGACGCGCAGGTCGAACAGTGGGGTGAATTTAACGGTGTTTTCCTGGGCAGCGGATTCGGCTCCTGGAAGGAGCATGAGGATCAGGCTGGACAGGATAATCAATTGTTTCATGGGCATCCTTTCAGGTGCCCTAAAGGTGGTTTTTTGAGCTGTGGGAAGCAAGGGGAGAAAAGTCCCAGTGGGAGGGGAAATTCCCGCCGGGGGGAAGATTAATCATCAAAAACGAATCCTCCCGGGGGGATTCGTTTTTGATGATTTGGGCGGTTTTGAATTGATCTTCGGACGTAGGCCTGAATTAATACAGTAAAATTTCACCAGCTCTCCTCGCCGGCTTAGCCCCATTGACGCAACCCAGGAGTGACAATCAGCAGTAGTTTGACAAACATGGATTACGGTCATCAGAAAACCGGAAATCCCATAGTCGTCAATTGAATTTTCAATCCATTAATTGAATGCCCGCAGGACATGGTAATAAAAATAGCTAGTGCGGGTACAGTTTCTGCAGAAGGAAAATAGTTTACCTGCAATTTTTGCATTTCATCAGTAGGACAAAATCTGACAATGGATGATTCTTCCTTCAAGAAAAAATCCCAACAAATTGTAATTCCCATCGAGTACATATCCCTGAACATCCTAAAGATTAGAGGTTTTAGGGTGATGCTGGATGAGGATATTGCAAAAATTTATGGTGTTACAACCAAAAGACTCAATGAGCAGGTTAGGCGCAATTTAGACCGTTTTCCTGAAGATTTTATGTTTTCACTAACACCTGATGAGTTTGACATCTTGAGGTCGCAATTTGCGACCTCAAGATGGGGTGGTCGCCGTTATCCGCCAAAAGCATTTACAGAGCACGGAGCTGTCATGTTAGCCAGT
>JAOZJV010000178.1:3848-6379 GCA_029935695.1 Candidatus Krumholzibacteriia bacterium
TCGCCGTTATCCGCCAAAAGCATTTACAGAGCACGGAGCTGTCATGTTAGCCAGTCCACTCTCAGAATTTCACCAAGCCCGCCGCGGCGGCTTAGCCCCCCGATCCCGGCTCTCATTCACCCGCAAAATCTCCCCACCAAACTCAACCCCATCCAATTCCCCCACAGCCGTCATAGCATCCTCATCCCCCATCACCACAAACCCAAACCCTCTGGCCTCCCCACTGTCCTTCTTCATCAAAGTCACACTATCGACGTCCCCAAACACAGAAAAAAGCGCCACAACCTCTTCAGTTGTAGCGCTCAGGGGCAATCCACCCACATAAATGGTCTTCACCGCGGCCTACTTCACCGTCAGCTTCACGCTGACTGGAATATCGGCCGGGGCCAGACAGGTTTTGTCATCGCAGGCCTGGGCTGTGACTGAAAATTTCAGCACATGCTCGCCCTTGGCCAATCCGGCAGGAACCACAGCAGAAGCCTTGATGGGCTCCTTGCCTTCAATCATGACAACCTTTTCACCAAAGAAAACGCCTTCATGCCCGTGGGGGTATTCAGCCGTAAAACTCTCCAATGGGAAACCTTCGGCAGGAACCAAATCCACACCAATAAAATTGCTGTCACCGTGGGCGTAGAGGTGCCACTTCTTGGTGATATCCAGGTTGATATCAAAAGCCACGCGCTCACCGGCAGCGGCGCTCACTGCAGCAGGAGCAGCCGAAACTTTCACCACATCGGCGCTGGCCCGGAACACAGGCATTCCATCTGTGTCAGCAGAGGCTCCACCGGCAACCAGCAGAGCCATCATCACAACTAAAACTGTCAATCGTTTCATCAGGGGTCGTCCTTTCAAGTCTGTTACATTTGTTTCAAAATCCGGTCGGCGGTGCGGCGAATCACCAACACCAACCGCTCTATATCACTTTGTTCCATGCATCGGTTTTCAACATTCACACGCAAAGCCACCCGGCCGTTCAGTATTGTATAACTGAACCAGGTGTCGCCTTCGTTTTCAACCATTTCCTGCAGGTCGCGGTTCAACTGATCCACTTTCTCGGGTGAGAACTTTGAACCACCATTGTGTGGTTTTGGTTCCCACCGGAAATTGCAGATGCCCAGGGTGTTGGGGCCCATGATCACAAAATCATCCTGCCGGCGCATGCGGGCGGCCATGATCCGGGCCAGTTCGATGTCCTTTTCCACCCAGGCGGCGTACTGCCGGCGGCCCACCATTTTGAAGGTCATCCAGATTTTCAGCGCGTTCAGCCGGCGGCTGCCCTCCACGCCATACTGGAAGAAATTGACCTTGGCTCCCACATGAAATCCACGCTCATCCACAGGCGGCTTTTCATCCTCAGAAAGCACTTTCTCCATGTAATACTCAGGATGGACGAGGAAACTCTTGCGTAGAAAATCGCCATCACGCACCAGAATTCCGCCGGCGGAAAATGGCATATAAAACCATTTGTGCGGATCGACGGTGATACTATCAGCCAGGTCGATGCCACGCAACATGGGACCATACATTTCAGACAGAACCACGGCCCCACCATAAGCTGCGTCCACGTGGAACCAGCAACCATAACGGCGGGACAGTTCGGCCAGTTTGTCCAGCTTGTCGATGCTGCCGGTGTTGGTGCTGCCGGCGATACCAATGATGCAGGATGGTTTGAGCCCGGCGGCCAAATCATCTTCAATGGACTGCTCCAGGGCCTTCAAATCCACCCGGAAAATATCATCCTGGGGAATTTTTCGAAGCTGCCCACGGCCGAGACCCAGAATGTCCACAGCCTTGTCGAAACTGTAATGCCCCTGGCTGGAAACATAGAAAACCAGTTTGGAGATATCACTGCCAGGGCCGTCAAGGTCTTCCACCTGGGAAAGATCGCGGCCAAGTGAGCGGTTGATGGCCAGCTTCAAAGCCGTGATGTTGGACAGCGAGCCACCCGAGGCCAAGGTCCCAAAACTGGTGTCGGGCAACCCGAATAAATCGCACAACCAGCGGATGACCCGTTTTTCGATGGCGGTTCCGCTGGGGGCATGCCGCCAGGAGGCCACATTCTGATTCATGGCCGAGGCCAAAGCTTCGGCAAAAACAGCAACGGGCATGGGCGAAGGATTCATCATGCCAAAATAACGGCGGCTGCCAATGGCCATGGTGTTGGGGAAAACCTGGGCGCGGCACTCCTGCAGAACATCTTTCAGGGGCGCGCCATTTTCGGGAACTGGTTCTTCGAACATCTCATCCAGCCCGACCGGCGACATGGGGCCGTACACCCGCCTGCCTTCCAGCCCTTTCCAGTACTCCACAATCAGGTCCACAAACTCGTAGCCCATTTCACGGACAACATTTTCATCCATGCTGTGTTCAGTTGCGGGGCGCTCCAAAGGATCAGGAGGCAAATCGTCGGCTGATGGACCGCGGTACCCGGGCATAGTTTTGGGATCGTCTATTTTACGGCCAGATTTCACTTTCTTACCTCTTTACCTTGGAGGGTAAACACCCTGGGCCAATTGCTCCAGCACCAGGGC
>JAOZJV010000178.1:6389-7224 GCA_029935695.1 Candidatus Krumholzibacteriia bacterium
TGGCAGCTCCACCTTCACTCACGGATTTGGTGACCAGATCCGCTTTTGATTTCACATCGGCTGGGCTGCCAGCCATGGCCACGCTGAAATCGGCGGCCGCAAACATATCAAGGTCGTTGTAATTGTCGCCAATGGCCACCAATGGGCCGGCCACTTCCGGATAATGCTCCCGCATAACCTTCAATCCAGCACCCTTGTCACATGAAGCATGGAAGACTTCGGCCCAATAGTAAAGGCCTCCTCCAAGCAAACTGCGGGTGTTGATGACTTTGACCTGCTGTGACAACTGCCGGCCAATGGCCTTGGTCAGAGCCATCACCTTGTCTTTTTCGTCGATGCTGCCCACTTCCAGGGCCTCGTCCAGATTCAGTTGAAGCAAATCGTTCGTTTCATGGATGGCGCCCACGGCCGAGCGGCGCTTGTCAATATAACGGGTCAAAATATCGTTCACCAGACGGGTTTCGTGGTACAAAATGCCCCCGTTATCATCGGTGCCATACACCATGGGCACCACATCATGATCACGAAACAGTTTGACGATGGCCTCTATTTCCTGCCGGCCGATCACCCGACTGGCCAGGCAGCAGCGGGGCTGGCCACCCCAAACCGAGGCGCCGTTCAGCAGCACCATGGGCAGATCATCGGGGAACCAGTTTGAAGCAGTGAGCAAACCCTCCACCGAGCGCAAATTGCGGCCGGTGCACAAAACCAGCATATGCCCGGCATCGCGAACGGCCTGCATGGCGTCAATCTCACGGCGGGCCAGAACATCATCAAACTCGGTGTTCAGAATGGTGCCATCCACGTCCACGGCAATAAGGAATTTTTGTTCAGG